>CAKSPL010000019.1 GCA_934481325.1 uncultured Eubacteriales bacterium
GTGCTGGACTATGCCCAGGGGCAGTTTCTTGAAATTTCGCAAGGGCGGGATTCCCGCAATTTCCGCGCCATCCGCGACGTGTTGCGCGAAATGCTGGAAAACCTGCATAAGCTGGCGGACGACAAGAATGCGATGGCAGGCACCCCCACCGGATTTTCCGGGGTGGACCGGGTGCTGGTGGGAATGGGCAATTCCGACCTCGTGCTGGTGGGCGCACGCCCCGGTATGGGGAAAACCTCGTTTGCCCTGAACGTTGCCACCAACGTGGCGGCGTCCTCCGGCAAGGCGGTTTGCATTTTCTCGCTGGAAATGTCGGCAGAACAGCTGGTGACCCGTCTGATTTCCAGTGAGGCGATGGTGGACAGCAAGCATCTGCGCTCGGGGCAGATTGATCAGGATGAGTGGAAGAAAATCGCCGACACGGCGGGGCGTCTTTCGGGGATGAATATTCTCATTGATGACACACCGGGGCTGTCGGTTACCGATATGAAAGCAAAATTGCGCCACGTTCAGAACCTGGGGCTGATTGTGATTGACTACCTCGGTCTCATGAGCAGTGAGCGGCAATCCGAAAACCGTGCCGTGGAGGTGGGGTACATTTCCACCAACCTCAAACGCCTTGCCAAGGAGCTGAACGTGCCGGTGCTCTGTTGCGCCCAGCTCTCGCGCGGACCAGAGGGGAGAACCGACAAGCGGCCTCAGCTTTCCGATCTCCGTGACTCCGGCTCCATCGAGCAGGATGCGGACGTGGTGATGTTCCTTTACCGGGAAGAATATTATAAGACAGACCGCGCCACCGACAACAAGGAGATGAGCGTGGCAGAGGTTATTATTCAGAAAAACCGTCACGGCTCCACCGGCAACATCAAAATGGGCTGGATCGGACCTTACACCAAATTTATCGGCATCGATGAAGAACACGGTGCCCCCCCGCCGCAATGACCGATACAGGACGAAACGCGGACGCGCGGCAGGAGCCGGGCGTGAGCGGGCAGACATCGCGCGAGCGGCAAAGCACCCGCGAACCGGCGGGTTCGCCCGCGGAAACACCGCGCGGGTGGCAGAACCCCCGCGCACTGGCGGGACTTTCGCCGGATGCGCCGCTTGTTGTGGCACTGTCTGGCGGAGCGGATTCGGTGGCGTTGCTGTTGCTGACCCCGCCCCCCGTCACGGCGGTGCATATTCACCACGGCATCCGCGGGGCGGAAGCCGACCGCGATGCGGCGTTCTGCGCGGAATTATGCCGGCGGCGGGGCATTCCCTTCGTCCTGCTTCGGGCAGACGTTCCCGCCCGGGCGAGAGCCACGGGCGAGGGGCTGGAAACCGCCGCCAGAGCCGAGCGATACCGTCTGCTGGAGGAATATGCCGCGGGGTGCGGTGCGGCGGCAGTGTTGACCGCGCATCACGCGGACGATCAGTTGGAAACACTCCTGTTGCATCTGCTTCGTGGGAGCGGACTTCGCGGGATGTGCGGGATTCCCGCCGTGCGGCGGGAGGGGGACACCTTGTTGGTGCGCCCGATGCTGAAAATCCCGAAGGAAGAAATTCTCGCCTTTCTCACCGCCTGCGGTGAGAGCTTTGTGACCGATTCCACCAACGCCGAGCGCGGGTGCCTTCGCAATCGTCTGCGATTGGACGTGATTCCCGCCCTGAAAGAGCTTGCCCCGGACGCCGCCGAAAAAGCGGCGGCGGCGGCACGGCGATTGCGGGCGGACGAGGCGTGGATGGAGGAGCGCGCCGCCGCATTCCTTGCGGAATACGGCAACGAGCCGCCTGCGGCGGCACTTGCGGCACTCCCGCGCCCCGTTTTCGTGCGGGTGATGCAGAACCTGCTTGGCAAGGATATCGGCGAGGTGCATTTTGAGGCACTGGCGGAATGGATTGCCCGCGCGGTGCCGCATTCCTCGCTCTCGCTCCCCGCACACCGGGCAAGGCTTGAGGGGGGCAGGCTGTTGCTTGAGCGCGGGACGGAACCGGCGGCGGAGGATTACGAAATTCCGCTTTCCCCGGGCGTGACCGAATTTCCGCACGGGCTGGCGGTGCTTGGAAGCCCTACCGTCAATCCCCTCTCCGCGCCGAAAAAGCTTTACAAATATGCCACATCGGTTTCTTTTCTCTCTGATAATATAAAAGGAAAGATTATGGTGCGCAATCGCCGCCCGGGCGACCGGCTGTTGCTTGGCGGAATGCACCGTGCGGTGCGGCGGCTATCCCGGCTTTCCGATCTTTTTCCGGAGGTGCGGCGGCGGATGCCGTTGCTTGCCGATGAGGACGGAGTGCTTGCCGTTCCTTTTTACCCCCCGCGGGACGGGACGGACGAAAAAAAACAAAATGATACGACCGTATGGTTCTATTTTGACTGAAAAGGATGGTATTTTAGAATGAATCCGGATATCGAGCGTGTACTGGTAGACGAAAAACAGCTGGACGAAATTTCCACGCGCCTTGCCGCCGAGATTGACCGTGATTACGAAAACACGGGCAGACCCCTTGTGATGGTGTGTATTCTCAAAGGCTCGGTGATGTTTTTCGTGGATCTGGTGAAGAAGATACAGCGTCCCGTAGAACTGGAATTTATGAAGGTTTCCTCCTACGGTGCCGGCACCATCACCTCCGGGTGCATCAATCTGCATCTGGACATCAAGCGGAATGACTATGAAAAAGCCGACATCATTCTGGTAGAGGATATTGTGGACAGCGGGCGCACGCTCTCAATGCTGGCCGGGCTTTTCCGGGAGCGGCACGCACACAGCGTAAAGTGCTGTACGATGCTGGATAAGCCCAGCCGCCGCGAGGTGGATTTTACCCCCGATTACCGCGGGATGGAAATCCCGGATGCGTTCGTGGTGGGCTACGGGCTCGATTACAATGAGTATTACCGGGATCTCCCCTACGTGGGGATTCTCCGGCGCGAAGTATATTCCAAGTAAATTTCACCCCAAACGGAGGAGAATATGAAAAATCACCTGAAAACAATCCTGTTTTACCTGCTGCTGATCGGCGTGATCATTGCGGTGCTGGCAACTATTTTTCACCGCACCTCAACCGAAAAACTGCTGCTCAGCGACGTGGTAGGCTATTTTGAGAGCGACCGGGTTGCCTCCTTTGTCATCGACGAGGACTATCGTCTGACGATGAAGGTGATCAAAACGGCGGAGGACGGGACACTGCTGCGGAATGAGGACGGCAGCTTTGCCACCACCGAGGTCTCCTATCAGTTGCGCTCGCTTCAGATTTTTGAAGATTATTGCGGAAAGTACCGGGAGAATAATGCCAATCTCGCCACGTACGAGATTGAGCCGCAGACCACCTACCCGTGGTGGGTGGCGTATCTGCCGTATCTGATTGTGATTATCGTATTTGTGGTGCTGTGGTTTTTCCTGCTCGGCTCCGCGCGGGGCGGCGGGTCGAAGCTTAACAGCTTCGGCAAGGCGCGCGTGCATACCGCAAACGACAACAAAAACCCCACCACCTTTCAGGACGTGGCGGGTGCCGACGAGGAAAAGCAGGAGCTGGAAGAAATTGTGGAGTTTCTCAAGGACCCGCAGAAGTTTACCAGGCTCGGTGCCAAAATCCCGCACGGCGTCCTGCTTGTAGGCCCTCCCGGCACGGGTAAAACTCTGCTTGCCAAGGCGGTAGCCGGAGAGGCGGGCGTTCCATTTTACTCGATTTCCGGCTCGGATTTTGTGGAGATGTACGTGGGCGTGGGTGCCTCGCGTGTGCGTGACCTGTTTGAAACCGCGCGCAAATCCCCCGCCAGCATCGTGTTTATCGACGAGATCGATGCGGTGGGTCGCCACCGCGGTGCGGGTCTTGGCGGCGGACACGACGAGCGCGAGCAGACCCTTAACCAGCTGTTGGTGGAGATGGACGGCTTCGGCTCTCACGACGGAATTATCGTAATGGCGGCAACCAACCGCCCGGACATCCTGGACCCCGCGCTTTTGCGCCCGGGCCGGTTTGACCGGCAGATTACGGTGGATGCCCCCGATATGAAGGGCAGAGCCGCAATCTTGCGCGTTCACGCCCGCAATAAGCCCCTGGAGGAAAGCGTAAACCTGGAAACCGTGGCGAAAAAGACCACCGGATTTACGGGTGCCGACCTTGCCAATCTCCTCAACGAGGCGGCATTGCTGGCGGCAAGACGCGGCAAGAGCCTGATCGGGATGGACGATATTGACGACGCGTTTATCCGCGTGATTGCGGGACCGAAGAAATCCAGCCGCGCGATGAACGAGAAGGAACGCCGCAACACCGCCTTCCACGAGGCGGGTCACGCCATTGTATCCCATATTCTGCCGCACCTGGATCGGGTACAGCAGATTTCCATCATCCCCTCGGGGCGCGCGCTCGGCTACACGCTTACGCTCCCCGCGGAGGATCAGTACAGCGTTTACCGGGAACAGCTCAAGGAGCAGATTGCGGAGCTGCTCGGCGGCAGAGCCGCCGAGGCACTGGTGTTCGGCGATATTTCGGGCGGTGCCTCCAACGATATTCAGCGCGCCACCAAGATTGCGCGCCAGATGGTGACTCAGCTCGGAATGTCCGACGTGCTGGGCCCCGTGACCTACGGAACGGGGGAGAGCGAGGTGTTCCTCGGGCGCGACTTCTCGGCGGATAAGAATTACTCCGAAGAGGTGGCGGGCAAGATTGACGAGGAAATCCGCGCGCTGATTGACGGCGGTTATCAGACCGCGATGCGTATTCTCACCGAGAATCGGGAAAAGCTGAACTTCATCGCGGAGTACCTGCTGATGCACGAGACGATGGACGGCGATCAGTTTGAGGCGGCTATGGATCGGGGTGCCGGAGCCGCGGAGCTGGAAGAAATGGCACAGGAAAAAGAAGAACGCAGTCGCCGTGAGAACGAGGAAAAGGCGAAGGCGGCAAAGAGGGAAGAAGCCGACGCGGCAAAGGATGAAGTCAATGCGGCAAAGGATGAAGCCGAAAAGGCAACGCCCCTGCCCGCCCCCGGGGCACCGGAGGAGGGCGACGCCGGGAACGACGGAAAAGAGAACGACGGGGAAGAGAACGGCGACCATCACGAATAAGAAAAATGCCCTGTCCGCCGGAAACGGCGGACGGGGCAGGCACGGTGCCGACATCCGGCACCGGATTTGGGAGAGATTATGAGCAACAACACCATCAGAACCGATGCTCTGCTTGGCATCGACATCGGCTCCACCACGGCAAAGGTGGTACTCAGACAGGGCGGGGAGATTATTTTCCGCTCTTATGAGCGTCACTTTTCGCAGGTGCGCACCAAAACGCTGGAAATTCTTTCCCGCGTGAAGGGGCTGATTGGCAATGCGCCGATCAAAGTGGCAATTTCCGGCTCTGCGGGGCTGGGATTGGCGGAGGCGGCAGGCTTGCCCTTCGTGCAGGAGGTTTTCGCCACGGGTGAAACCGTGAAGGCACTGGAGCCGGACACCAACGTGGTGATTGAGCTTGGGGGCGAGGACGCCAAGGTCATCTTTTTTGACGGCGGAGCCGACGAGCGGATGAACGGCACCTGTGCCGGCGGCACCGGCGCGTTTATCGACCAGATGGCAACCCTCCTGGATCTCACCACTGAGGAAATGGATAAACTCTCGCTGGAAGCAACCCGTATCTATCCCATTGCCTCGCGTTGCGGGGTGTTTGCGAAAACCGACGTTCAGCCCCTGCTCAATCAGGGCGCGGCAAAGTCCGATATTGCCGCCAGCATTTACCGTGCCGTGGTCAATCAGACCATCGCGGGGCTGGCGCAGGGGCGGCGCATTGCCGGCAAGGTGCTGTTTCTCGGGGGGCCCCTTTCCTTCCTGGAGGGGCTTCGCCGCCAGTTTACCGAGGTGCTGGGGCTTTCGCCCGAAAATGCCGTTTTCCCGGATTACGGTCCGGTTTCGGTGGCACTCGGTGCCTCGTTTTATGCGGAAGGGCTTTCACGCACCTTTACATATGACGAGCTGACGGAGCACATCGGGCGTGCCGCACAGAATATCACGGGGAGCGTGCGCCGCGCACCGCTGTTTGCGGACGAGCGGGAGTACGCCTCCTTTGCCGCGCGCCACGCGCGCGCCACGGTGGGAAAGGAAGATATTGCGACTTACACGGGCGGTGCATACCTCGGTGTGGACTGTGGCTCCACCACCACCAAACTGGTGCTGATGGGGGAGAACCGGAAAGTCCTTTATTCCTATTACAGCTCCAACAAGGGCAACCCGATTGCGATTGTAAAAGAGCAGCTGGAAAAAATCAATACGCTTTGCGGCGACCGGGTGAGAATTCTCGGCAGTGCCGTGACCGGATACGGAGAGGAGCTGATCCGCCACGCGTTCCATATGGATCACGGACTGGTGGAAACGATGGCGCATTTTACCGCCGCCGAATTTTTTGACCCGGAGGTCAGCTTTATTCTGGACATCGGCGGGCAGGACATCAAATGCTTTCAGATCCGCAATCACGCCATCGACAGCATTATGCTCAACGAGGCTTGCTCCTCGGGGTGCGGCTCGTTTATCGAGACTTTTGCCAAATCGCTGGGCTACGGCGTGGAGGAGTTTGCAAAGCTGGGGCTGTTTGCCAGAGCCCCGGTGGATCTCGGCTCGCGCTGTACGGTGTTTATGAACTCCTCCGTGAAGCAGGCGCAGAAGGACGGTGCCACCGTGGGCGACATTTCGGCGGGTCTTTCCACCTCCGTTGTGAAAAACGCGCTGTATAAGGTCATCCGCATCACCGACCCGGCGGTACTCGGCACCCATATCGTGGTGCAGGGCGGCACCTTCCTCAACGACGCAATCCTGCGCAGCTTTGAGCGGGAATTGGGGCTGAACGTCATCCGCCCCGATATTGCGGGGCTGATGGGTGCCCTTGGCGCGGCATTGTACGCGCGCACACATCGGACGGGGGAAAGCACGCTGCTGACCCCTGCGGAGCTTGCGGCGTTTACCCACACCTCCAAGGCGGCGGTCTGCCACGGCTGTACCAATCACTGTAATCTGACCGTCAATACGTTTGCCGACGGCGGCAAATTCATTTCGGGCAACAAATGCGAGCGCGGAGCGGGACTGAAGCCGCCGGAGCATCCGGTTCCCGATCTTCACGCGTTCAAGCGGGCGCGCTTTGAGGCAATGACCCCGGTCAAGGGCGGACACTTCACGGTGGGGCTTCCCCTCGCGCTCGGAATGTACGAGCTGGGGCCCTTCTGGTACGCGTTGTTCCGCGAGCTTGGCTTCGGCGTGCGTTTTTCCGGGTTTTCCTCCCGTGCGCTGTACGCGAAGGGGCAGTACAGTATCCCCTCCGACACGGCGTGCTATCCCGCCAAATTGATGCACGGGCATATCGAAACACTGATTGAGGACGGCGTGGACGCTATCTTTTATCCGTGCCTGACCCGCAACGTGGACGAGCATAAGGGAGACAATCACTACAACTGCCCCGTGGTGGCGTACTACCCGGAGCTGTTGGTACACAATATGGACTCGCTTTCCGGCGTGCGCTTTTGGTATCCGTATCTGAATATCAACAGCGAAAAGGAGCTTGTCAAGGAGCTGACGGCGTTTTTTGCCGGAGAGGGCATCCCCGTGCAGAAGGGGGAGACGGTGCGCGCCGTGCGCGCGGCGTATGCCGCGTATGACGCGCATATGAACGCCATCCGTGCCGAGGGCGCACGCGCGCTGGATTTTGCCAAGGCAACCGGCAGGCGCGTGATGGTGCTTTGCGGCAGACCCTACCATATCGACCCCGAGATCGGGCACGGCATTGACCGCCTTGCCACCACGCTGGGGTTTGTGGTGGTGAGTGAGGATGCGGTGTCCGAGCTGGCAACACCCCCCGCAAGGGTGCGGGTGCTGAACCAGTGGACCTACCACGCACGGCTTTACAATGCGGCAAAGTTTGTAACCGGACGGAAGGATGCGGAACTGGTTCAGCTGGTTTCCTTCGGTTGCGGAATCGACGCAATCACCACCGACGAGGTGCGGGACATTCTGGAGAGCCACGGAAAGCTGTATACACAGATTAAAATTGACGAGATTACCAATCTCGGCGCGGTGAATATCCGGTTGCGGAGCCTTTTGGGGGCATTGGAGCAAGGAGGTGCGGTGCATGGAAACGGCTGACAGAGTACTTTTTACCAAGGAGATGAAGAAAAGCTATACCATTCTTCTCCCCAATATGCTGCCGATGCACTTCAAGCTGCTTGCCAAAATGCTGGATTCCTACGGCTATCACACGGTGCTGTTGGAAAACACCGACCACGCCGTGATTGAAACCGGACTGAAATACGTACACAATGACACCTGTTATCCCGCTCTGCTGATTATCGGGCAATTCATCAACGCCCTGCAAAGCGGCGGCTTTGACCCGAACAAAACGGCACTGATGCTGACCCAGACCGGGGGCGGGTGCCGTGCCTCCAATTACATTCCGCTGTTGCGCAAGGCATTGAAAAAGGCGGGGCTTTCCCAGGTTCCCGTGATTTCACTGAATATTGCGGGGCTGGAAAAAAACCCCGGCTTCAAGCTGACGCTGGGGCTTGGCAAGCGGATGCTTTACGCCGTGTATTACGGCGATTTGCTGATGAGCCTGGTCAATCAGTGCCGCCCGTATGAGAAAAAACCGGGTGCGGCACAGGCACTCGCGGACGAATGGGTGGTGCGCCTGGTGGATCAGATGGGCGAGGGGCGCAACGTGTCGTATGCCGACATCAAAGAAACCTACGCCTCGATTCTTCGGGATTTCGACAAAAAATTTCCGCTCCCTGCCACCCGCAAGGTGCGCGTGGGAATCGTGGGTGAGATTTTCGTCAAGTTTTCCCCGCTCGGCAACAATCACCTGGAGGATTTTCTGGTGTCCGAGGGGGCAGAAACCGTGATGGCGGGGCTTTTGGACTTTCTGATGTACTCGGTGAACACCGCGGTGGTGGACACCCGCCTTTACGGGATGAAAAAGCGCAACGGGCGCATCATGAAGCTGGCATACCGTTATCTGCACAAAAAGCAGTTGGATTTTATAGAATTGTATCGGGAAAACTCCCGCTTCACCCCGCCCACCGATTTTGAGCGCACGCGTGCGCAGATTCACGGCTATATCGGAGAGGGCGTGCAGATGGGCGAGGGGTGGTTGCTCCCTGCCGAAATGCTGGAGCTGATTGAGAGCGGCGTTACCAACGTGGTATGCGCCCAGCCCTTCGGATGCCTGCCGAACCATATCGTGGGCAAAGGAATGATGAAGCATATCCGCGAAGCCCATCCCGGGGTAAATCTGGTGGCAATCGATTATGATTCGGGTGCCTCCAAAATCAATCAGGAAAACCGCCTGAAGCTGATGCTTGCCAATGCGGGCAGGGGCGAGGGCGGCGCGCCGGCGGAAGCGGAGCCGGGGGCGGTGACCGGGGCAAGAGCCGGGTGCGGCGAAAAGGAAACGGCGAAAAATTGCCGGATCCCGGTCTGACGGAGGCTGCCGATGAAACGGATTTGCAGGCGGTGGATCGCCTTATTGCTGGTGCTTTGCACGCTTGTTCCGCTTGCCTCGTGCCACAACGGGGAGGATGCGGACGGTGATTTTGCGGCGGTGAAGGACGGCGTTGCCGTATGCCGGATTGTGTATCCCGGCGGGAGCGCAAACGAATGGCGTCCGGCGGCAAATATGCTGGCACTCACCGTGAAAAAGCTGACCGGGGTGGCTCCCGAAACCGTGACGGACAGCGAACCGCAGGCGGGAGCCGAGATTCTGATCGGAGAAACCAATCGCACGGCATCCGCCACGGTGTATGCCTCGCTTTCCGCCACGGAGCGGAACGCGTGGGTGCTTGCCGTTACCGGAAACTGCTTTGTGATTGCCGCAGAAACCCCGAAGGAAGCCTGCCTTGCCATCTCCGCGCTGGAAAAACAGCTGACGGAGCTTGGCGTGAGCGCGGGCGCGGGACAGCTCGTTTTCCCGAAAGGGCTTTTTTACGCCTTTGAGGAAGCCGAAGTCGTGATTTCGGAGGATGAGCCGTGGGCATTGTTCGGGGAGCGGGTGACGGAGAAAACCGACGCCTCCTTTCTCACGGCGGAGCAATTGTTCCGGGTTTATACCAAAATGAAAGAGACCTTCGGCATCACCGCGTATCTTTGTATGCAGGGTGCCTGCACGGACGGGACGTATGCCTACTTCCTGATGGACAATACCGTAGAGGATACGGAAAAGCATTACAATTATATTGTAAAGATTGACCTTGCCACGGGGGATGCCGTAAAAATCAGCGAAAAGGTGAATCTGGGTCACGCCAACGATGCCTGCTACAATCCGGATACCGGAAAAATCGTGGTTGCCTGCAATGCGCCGGATAGGGAGCGGATCTGCCTGGTGAACCCCGAAACACTGGAAATCACGGGGGAGGAATGGCTCCCGTTCGGCATCTTTTCCATTGCCTACAACCCCCATACCGCACAGTACGTTGTGGGGCGTTCCGGCGGGCGGAACCTCGCACTGCTGGATGCCGATTTCAACGTGGTCAAAAAGCTGAATACCGATTATTCTTCCTACCACAAGGATGTCATTTATACCGATTATGACGGCACGAATGCCGAGCTTCTCACGCAGGGCATTGACTGCGACGGGAAATACATTTATTTCGTTCTCAGCGGACACGGGAGGAGAGCCAACGGCGAGTGGAGCTCCGTCTGGACAAATTACCTCGTGGCTTTTGACTATGAGGGAAAGCACCGGTTTACC
Source organism: uncultured Eubacteriales bacterium (assembly GCA_934481325.1). Taxonomy (GTDB): domain Bacteria; phylum Bacillota; class Clostridia; order Oscillospirales; family CAG-272; genus Firm-07. The sequence goes on from CAKSPL010000019.1 coordinate 10,699, forward strand.
AAAACCCTGCCCGGTCCCTCACTGGAAGTGGAAAACGTCTTTCACATCGGAAAAACGGTTTATTTTTCCTGTCACGGCTGGAAAAGCGACCCCTGCTACCGCCTGGATGTGGCGGCGGAATAAGATCGGAGGTATCAAATGAAACACACTCCCATAAAAGCGGTTTCGCTTTGCCTTGCACTGCTTTTACTGGCACTGCCGCTGGCTTCCTGTGATCTTTTCGGAAAGCCGGAGGCAAGGAGCGAGGCGTTTGCCGCCGTAAAGGACGGTTCCGCCGCAACGGTGGTCTATCCTGCGGAGAGCAACAGCGAGTGGAAAGCCCTTGCCAACGAGCTGACCCGCGTCATCAAACGGATTACGGGCGTGGTGCCGGAAATTACGACCGAGGTGACGCAGGCATCCGGTAAGCGGATTCTGCTCGGCACCGTGGCGTGCGACGAGAGCCGGGAGGCACTTGCCGCGCTCGGCGGAGAGCGGGCGTTCTCCTTTTCGGTGTCCGGAGATTCTCTGGTGATTGCCGCGCCGGATACGGCAACGCTCGGAATGGCGATTTCGTATTTTGAGGCACAATTTGACAGTGCGCTTCGTGGCGAAACGGGCGACGGCACGCTGATTTTTCCTGCCGACCTGTCGGTTACGCGAAAGATGGAGGCATCGTCCGCCGAGCCGAGTCAGCTGGCATCCTCCTTGGCGGCGTTGCGCCTTGCCGGGAGTGACCTTGCGGGCATCCCCGCCGACGGGGAGCTGGATCGGGTTTCCGGTACGGCGGTGGTCGGCAACGTGCTGTATGCCGCGCTGAGAGATGCGGAAGGGAAAAAGGTCAGGTTGGTTGCTGTGGAGCTTTCCACGGGGAAGAAAGCCGCCGAGAGCGAGGTGCTGCCCCTTGAGAATAGCGGCGGGATGTGCTACAACCCCGTGCTGGATTTGCTGGTGCTGACAGGTCACGGTACGAAAATTTCTCTGATTGACCCCGCCACCCTGACGGTGCGCCGCACGGTGACGGCAGGGGCTTCGGTTTTCGGCATTACCTATGACGCGAAAAATGCCTGCTATTACGCGCTGGAAATCGGCGGGAGCCAGGTGGTAAAGCTGAACCGCAATTTTGCCGTATCCGACGGAAAGCCGCTGGATCTGACGGCACCCGCACCCGCGGGTGAGGATTTTACGCTGATAAACTTCTGCTCGGACAGTGAAAACTTCTATCTGCTTTATTTTGCCTTCTATGAGGGAACGAGCGGCGGCGGACTGTTGGTTACGCAGTCGAAAACCGAGCCGAAGCGGCGCAGTTATCTTGAACTGCCGGGCGTTACAAGCCCCTGCGCGCTCTCGGTGGACGAACGCAGCTTCTGCGTGGTCAGTGCGGATGACCCGGGACTGGCGGGAAAGGTGACCCGCTTCGCTTTTTATACCGATACCGCGGTGCGGGAGCCTGCCGATCTCTTCAACGAGGGCAACACCGGTACCGTGGATACCTCCTATCTCTTTGCGGAGGAGCTTTTCTGGGTTTATTCCTTTACCAAAAGTACTTATAAACGCAATACCGTGATGCAGGGTGCCTGCACCGACGGGAAATACGGCTACTTCTTCCTGGA
>CAKSPL010000020.1 GCA_934481325.1 uncultured Eubacteriales bacterium
GCTGTGAAATGAGCGAAAAAAAGAAAAAGAAAAAACGCGAAAAGCCCGAGGATGACGGCAGAGTAATCGCCGATATGAATATAGAGGGCTTTTCGTGGTATCAAAAAAACAGACCCGAAAAGAGAGACAGACAGCAGGAAAGGCTGGACCGACCCACCCGCAAGGAAATGCGCGCAATGATTTTTGCCGCGTATAAAGCCTATTTCCCCTATCTCCTGATCATACTCGGCGTACTCACCATTGTATTTCTGATCGGATACCTGATGCTGAAATGATCGGATGCCCCGGCTTTGCCGGAAAAGTTCCGTAATATGATAAGGATAAAATGATGAAAAGTTATGTGAAAAGAATAATCAGCGTTTGTCTGATCCTGATGATGGCATTGCAGATGGTTGTGATGCCGGTTTTTGCATCGGTTCTGGCAGACGAGGAGCTCGCCAAGTATTTTCCGGACATCAATCTGAAGGATGATGTAAGATACACGGCTTCCGGGCTTGATGCAGACAAATATCAGCAGTCTCTTTCTGCCAAAGATCTTGGTATGTATGAGCCGGGCGACCGTGTCAATGCGATTGTAAAGCTCGGCGGTGAGTCGGTGCTGTCCTTGGCGCAGAAAGCGGGGATGAGTGCCGCGGAGTATGCCGCCAGTGACGAAGGCAAGGCAAAAATTGCCGAAATGACTGCGGCACAGGACGAGGCAATCCGCCGTCTCGGCTCCGATATTTCCGAGGTGAAGCACCGTTATACCACGCTGTTTTCGGGCTTCTCCTGCTCCACGGAGTACCGGAATCTTGAAAAGATCGAGTCGATGTTTGCAGGCTCCACGGTGATGATCGGGGAGCGGTATCTCTCGGATGCCAAGTCGTCCTCGAAAAATGCGCCCTATGCTACCGGAAGCGGAACAACGGCTACCGATAACGCACTTAATGCCTATGAAACCGGCATTTACAATTCCTCCGAGGCGGGTTACACCGGCAAGGGAATGCTGGTGGCGGTGTTGGATACGGGGCTGGATTATACCCACTCCGCCTTCCAGAGACTGCCCGAAGGAAAGCTGAAGCTCACGAAGGACGACGTGGAGGAGTTGTTCCCCCTGTTGGCGGCATCCGGGCTGAACGCATCCGGCCGTTGGGAGGAGTGCTATTACTCCGACAAAGTCGTTTATATGTATGACTATGCCGACAAGGATACCGACGTGTATCCTGTCAACGACCACGGAACGCACGTGGCGGGCATTATCTCGGGCAAGGATGACAAAATCTGCGGTGTGGCAATTGACTCTCAGCTTGCCATCTTCAAGGTGTTCGGCAACGAGGACGCAGGTGCCGAAACCGAGGATATTCTTGCCGCACTTTCCGATGCGGTGCTGCTCGGTGTGGATGTGATCAATATGTCGCTCGGTTCCTCCTGCGGGTTCTCCCGTGCGGCGGACGAGGAGGGCGTAAACGAGGTATATGACGCGGTGCGCGCGGCGGGAATCAACCTGATTGTGGCGGCATCCAACTCTCATTCCTCCGCCAAAGGCTCCAACGAGGGCGACACCAACCTTACCACCAACCCCGATTCGATGACGGTCGGTTCTCCCGCTACCTATGATTCGTCCCTGGCGGTGGCATCGGTGCTGGGTGCCAAAACCCACTATCTGCTTGCCAACGGCGAGCAGCCGATCTACCTGATTAAGGCGAAAAACAACCACAGTGAGGACATCGAATTTTACGATCTGATGCTCAAAGGCAATAAGACCGCGGAATTTGACTATGTGCTGGTACCCGGTATCGGCAACGAGGGCAACTATGCCAACGTGGACGTAAAAGGGAAGATTGCCATTGTCAAGCGCGGTGTGACCACCTTTGAGGAAAAGGTGCAGACCGCTGAGGCGATGGGTGCCATCGGCGTGATTATTTACAACAATGTGTCGGGTACTATCAGTATGACCATCGGTACCGCAAAGCTGCCCTCCTGCTCCATTTCGATGGATGCGGGTGCGTATTTCGCGGAGCATCCGACCGGGAAGCTGAATCTGAGTGCCGACAATCTGGCGGGACCTTTTATGAGCGATTTCTCCTCCTGGGGTCCGAATGCGGACTTGGTGCTGACACCGGATCTGACCTCCTACGGCGGGGATATCACCTCCGCCGTGCGTGGCGGGTATGACGTGTTTTCCGGCACCTCTATGGCGTGCCCCAACCTTGCCGGCTCTGCCGCTCTTGTGCGCCAGTATGTGAAGGAAAGATTCCCCTCCTACAGCACCGACGAGGTCAAGGAGCTGGTCAACCGCCTGCTGATGTCCACCTCCTCCATTCTGAAAAACGAGGCGGGCAATCCGTATTCTCCGAGAAAGCAGGGCGCAGGTCTTGCCGACGCGGAGCGTGCCATCAAGACCGGGGCATACCTGCTTGTGGAGGGCTCCGACAAAACCAAGCTGTCGCTGGGTGATGACCGGGACAAAACCGGGAAATACACCCTGAAATTCACGCTTCGGAATATCACCGGGCGCACGCTTTCCTATGATCTCGATACCTATGTGATGACCGAAACCGTTTCCACGGACGGAAAAACGGTTGCGGAACAGGCATATATGCTTTCCTCCGATATCCGCTACTCCGTGAAAAACGGCGTGCTTGTGGGTACTACGGTTTCGGTAACGGGTTACAGCGATGCCGAAATTACCGTGGAAATCACGCTTTCGGATGCAGATCGCAATTATATCGAAACCAACTTCAAAAACGGAATGTATGTCGAGGGCTACGTTACCCTCACCTCTCAGGATGAGAATGCCAATCTGACCATTCCGTACCTTGCATTCTTCGGCGACTGGACGAAGGCACCCTTGCTGGACGCCACCGCATTTGAGGAAGGCAAGGAGGCAAAGGACTCCTCTATTCTGGAGGACGAAAAGCTCAAAGCCGATGTGTATGCCACCATCCCGATGGTGGGCTTCTACGCCGGCAAAGAAATTACCTATTACTATATGTGCAAGCCCGCCTTCAACCTGGCAAAGGGCTATGAGGCACCCGCTACCCTGGAGGAATACTGCGCACTGACCACCTCCACGGACGGCAACTTTATGATTAAGTACATCAGTGCAGGGCTTCTCCGTAACGCCAAAAAGGTGCATATGACCATCACCGACCCGGTGACCGGTGAGGTAATCTTTGAGCGCACGACCGAGAACTGCCGCAAGTCCTACTACAACGGCAATCAGACCGGCGGCTATGTGGAGGTGGAATTTGACGCTTCCACCGCAGGGCTTGCCAACAACACCAAATATGTGTTTGAAATGTCCTGCGAGCTGGATTGGGAGGGCGAGCAGAACAACCTGAAAAAGGACTACTCCTTCACCTTCTATATCGACAATGAAGCTCCCGTGGTGGATATGAACCAGACCAACCTGCGCGTGGAACGCGACAAGGACGGCAACGTGTCGAGATATCTGCTGGATCTTTACGTGTACGATAACCGTTTTCTTTCCGGTTACTTTATGTCCACCTTTGAGACAAAGGATGCAAACGGAAACGCCGTGGAGCCGGAATATGTAATCAACGGGTTCATCCCCGTGGACGATATGCTTGTCGGCACCACAAACAAGGTGACGGTGGATCTGACCTCGGTGTGGCACAAACTGAAGGACGGCGAGGTCGCCGGCACCAAAAACATCGAGTTCACGCTCTATGACTATGCCAAGAACAAGACCGTGGTTGATTTGGTACTCGGCACGGAAACGCCCGAGGAAATCAACATCAAAAACGGCAGAAAGTCCACCGAAAAGGGCGACGAGATTGTGTTCTCGCTCAAGCCCTATCAGCAGCTGAACCTGCTGTCCACCCAGTATCTGGTTACCGCACCGAAAGAGGTGTACTATGACGAGCTGACCTGGACCTCCTCCGACCCTGAAACGATTACCGTGCAGAACGGCACGGTTACCGCGTTGAAGAACGGTGAGGCACAGATCACGGTGACCGCAAAGAACGGCAAATCCGCCACGGTAACGGTGCGATGCACAGGGGCCTCCGCGTCAAGCGAGATTCCGATTTCGGGCATTGCACTCAATTCCACGCGGATTGCGCTGGAACGGGGCGAGAGTTATGAACTGTACGCTACCGTCTCCCCCTATAACACGACCGTTGTCCCGCAGATTGAATGGGATTCCTACGGTTCCTCTTATGTTACGATTACGGTTGACCCCGAAAATCCATATCACTGCACCGTGTTTGCCGCAGAATCCGGCTCCGCGATGGTCAGTGCAAAGGTCAAGGGAACACTGTTTACCGCTACCTGTAGCTTTAATGTGGCGGAGGAATTTGAATATCTCGGCGCATACCTGAAATCCTATACCGGTAAGGGTGATGCGAACGGCGTGGTGGAAATCCCGGACGATAAGGGCGTTACCAGAATCTATCGTCTGGCGTTCTACGGCAATAAGGATATCAAAAAGGTCATCATTCCCGAGGGCGTGGAGGAAATCGAGTACGGCGCATTCTATGGGTGCGAAAACCTGGAAGAAATTGTGCTTCCCGCCTCCTGCAAGCAGATTGACGAGTGGGCATTCGGCTTCTGTGAGTCGCTGAAAACCATCAATCTCGGCAAGGTGCAAACCATCTGCCAGTTGGCGTTCTACGGGGATGCGGCGTTGGAGGAAGTGGATCTTTCGGGCTGCCACACCATCTGTGACCGCGCGTTCTCCTTCTGCAAATCGCTCAAAAAGGTAGACATCAGCACCGTGGGGCAGATCGGGGAATTCTGCTTCGTTTACTGCACCGCGCTGGAAGAGCTGAAAACCTCTCCCCTCAACAAGATTCCGGACTATGCGTTTACCGGGTGCAGTTCGCTCCATTCGCTGGATCTGTGGGCAACCTACGTAGGCGAATATGCGTTCTATAACTGCTCGGGGCTGACCGACGTCGTGTTTGAGTCGGATGTGACCGAAATTGATTCCACGGCGTTCTATTACGCCAGCGCGCTGACCAACGTCAGCTTCAAAAAGACCTGCAAATACATCGGCGATTTTGCTTTTGCCAACTGCTCGGCACTGACCTCGGTCTATGTTCCCGCAGGCTGTGAGTACCTCGGCGACTATGCGTTTGGCGGGTGCAACAGTGTGAAGTCCGTAACCTTTGATGCGGACGCAAACATCCGTTCGGTCGGCAGAAATCCGTTCTACATTGTGGTAGAGGTGACCGACTTCGTTGTGGAGGAGGGAAGCAAATACCTCACCGTGAAGGACGGGATGCTGTACGACAAGAATATGACCCGCCTGATCCTCTCTCCCTTTGCAAAATCCCTGGTGGGTCTTGCACTGGAAGATTCGGTAACCGCCATCGGGGATTACGCGCTTTCCAATGTCTGGTCAATCATCTCGGTCAACCTCAATAATGTGACCGAAATCGGCGAGGGTGCCTTTATGGGCGCGGGTGTTCAGTCGGTTTATCCCGGCAAAAACCTGAAAACCATCGGGGATTACGCCTTTGCCTCCTGTAATAAGCTGAATCCCATTGCTCTGCCCGAGGGGTTGGAGTCTATCGGGGATTATGCCTTTGCGAGCAGCTCGCTGACCGGCAGTGTAAAATTGCCTGAGAGCCTGACCTATCTTGGGGACTATGCGTATGCGAGCAACGAGGGGATTACCTCCGTTACGGTTCCCGCAGGGGTTGCCGAAATTGGCGAGGGTGCCTTTTCCGGCTGTACCGCGCTGAATCGGGTCAACCTGACCGAGGGGCTTGTGCGTGTGGGTGATTTTGCCTTTACCGGCGATGCCGCACTGAAAACCGTCACACTCCCCGATACCCTGACCGAAATCGGCAAGGGAGCGTTTGCCGCCTGCTCGGCACTGAACAGCATCACCATCCCCGCAGGGCTGACCGAAATTCCGGAGCTGGCGTTCTATCAGGCCGACGCACTGGAGAATGTGACGCTCTCGGACGGTGTGAAAACCATCGGCAACTATGCATTTACCTACGCCAAGGCACTGAAAGAGCTGGATTTCAAGTCCGTTGAAACGGTTGGAGATTACGCGTTTGTGGGGACGGGACTGACTGCCCTTTCCGCAGGTGCGGTAAAGACCGTGGGGGCTTATGCTTTTGCCGGAACCGGAATTGCCTCTGTGAATCTGCCGCTTGCTACCGATATCGGTGACTACGCGTTTGCCGAAGCCGCGGAATTGACCTCCGTGGAATTGCCGCTTGCGGTGAATATCGGCAAGGGTGCCTTTGCCCGCGCCGGAAAGCTGACCGAGGTTACGTTGCCTTGCGCCGAGAACGTCGGCGATGCCGCGTTTGCTTATGATTCGGCACTGACGGCACTGAACCTGCCCGCATTGAAAACCATCGGCTCTTATGCGATTTACAACACGAGAGTGACCGGGATGGCACTTCCCGCTACGCTGGATAAGGTGGCACCCAATGCGTTTACCACCAAGGCGTACTCCGCAGAGGATGAAAATCTTGTCCGCTTCAACGGCTTTACGCTGGACAGTGCCAACGAGAAATTCTTCCTGGACGAATCCGGCGTGCTGTACCGGAAGCTGACCGACAAAACCTATCTGCTGGTGGCGTATCCCTCCGGCAATACCGACAAGAGCTATACGGTCAAGGACGGGACGGTGCGCATTGAGGCTTTTGCGTTCAGCACCAACCCGGATCTGGAGAGCATCACGATTGCCCGTACCGTCAAGTGGGTCGGCTCGGGTGCGTTCTACGGTTGCACCTCGCTGTCCACGATTTCCTTCCTCTCTGTCACCCCGCCGACTTTGGAGAGCGAGTATTCCTCCGCTTCCAAGGACGGATGGACCTATAACAACTTTGTTTATGACTATTCGGATAAGGACGGCTCCGGCTCCCTGACCTTTGTCATTCCCAAAAACGGCGTGGGATACGATTCCTTCCTCTTTGCACAGTATCTCGGTAGCTTTACCCGCTCGGACGTCAACTCGATGACCGACGCGACCGCCGCACTCAACGAAAACATTCTGGCTCTGCCCGATCACGTCACGCTGGCGGACGCCGCACTGGTGGACCGCCTGGAAATGATCTACAACGCCACCTCTGCCGAACAGCTTGCCTTTGTGAAGAACTATGACAAGCTGAAAAGAGCGATTGACGAGATTAAGGCATTGCGCGCTAGCCAGCCCGATCCCGACACGCCGCAGCCGGACACCCCCGACACGCCTTCGGACGATCACAATGGGGAAAAGGGCATTACCACGGGTACTATCGTGCTGATTGTGGTTGCCGCGGTAGCGGTGCTTGCACTGGCGGGCGTTGCGGTTTGGTTCTTCGTGATTCGCAAATCCAATGCCGCGAAAGCGGAAAAGACCGAAAAGACAGAAAAGAAGGAGGACAACTCTGATGAAAAATAACATTCTTCGGGCAGTACTCCTGGTTTGCCTGTGCGTGGCACTGTCGCTGTGCTGTTTCTCCTGCAAAAAGGAAAAAGCCAGCTATTCGGTCACCTTTGAATTCAACAACGGCAATGCCGCCGTCGTACTGACGGTCAAAGACGGCGAAATGCCGACCCTGCCCGAGGAGCCGACCCGTTTCGGCTTCCTCTTCGCGGGTTGGTACCGGGATGCCGGACTGACGGATCCCGCAAAGCCCGAGGTGTATCCGGTTTCCGGAGACGTGACCTACTATGCCGGTTGGACCCCTGCCGAGGCATACCGCATCTCGTTTGATACCAAGGGCGGCACGGCAGTGGCACCCGTTTCGGTGGAAAAGGGCAGTGCGCTTGCCGAGTCCGCCGTGGCGGCAACCACCAAGGAGGGCTACACCTTTATCGGTTGGTTCAGAAACGCCGCCTGCACCGCAAAATACAGCTTTGATACGATTCCGAACAGCGACCTGACGCTTTATGCCGGATGGAAGCTGAATGACGGAATGGGCGAGTATATCGGGATTGTAAACGGCACGGAGGTTGCCCGCACGGTATTCCCCGCGGGCGAACCCGTACTTCCCACCACGAAGGACGGTGTTTCCTACCTTTGGTATACGGATACCCTGCTCACTCAACCGTTTGACCCCGCCACCGCCTCCTCCGGCTCCGTGACTCTGTACGGGATGGCTTATACCGAGGGGCTTGAGATTGAAAACGGTGCGGTAACGGGGTACACCGGGAGCGTGAGAAACGTGATTGTGCCCGCAACCTGGGACGGTGTTTCCGTGACCTCAGTCGCGGCAAGAGCGTTTTTCGGTAACCGGAACATCAAATCCGTAAATCTCCCCGCCACCGTGACGGAAATCGGGGAAAGCGCGTTTTACGATTGCTATTCGCTCACGTCCGTCAATCTGACCTCCGAGTGCCGCACCGTCGGTGCGTTTGCGTTCTACCGCTGTGAAAAGCTGGAAAACGCGGGCGATCTTTCGGGGCTGGAGGAAATTGCAGAGCATACCTTCCTCGGTTGTCGGCGTCTTGCCTCGGTGAACTTCTCCGAGAGCCTGATTGCGGTGGGCAAATATGCGTTTGCCAACTGCGGGGCGTTGCAGTCGATTCTGTTGCCCGATACCGTGACCGAGATCGGCGAATACGCGTTCTCCGGTTGTGCATCGGTGGAAACCTTCCGCATTCCGGCGTCGCTGAACGATTTTCGCACGGGTGCGTTGCAGGGCTGTCAGTCACTGACCACGCTGATTCCCTCCGCCGAGAACGACAGCGCACTGTTCCGCGTAACGGACGGCAATCTGTACGGTGCCTTCGGCAGAATCCTTGTGCTTTATGTGCAGGGCGGGAAAACCGAAACCACCTTTACGTTGCCGGAGGGGTGCACCGAAATCGCGCCCTTCGCCTTTGACGGCAATACCAACCTGACCGAGCTTTCCTTCCCGGAGAGCCGGCTGACCATCCGCCGCGGCGCGCTTGCCGGTATGGAGGCACTCCGTGAGCTGACGGTGTATTCTCTGCCCACGGACGGCGGTTATCTTGCGTACTATTTCGGCGCGGAATCGGGGGAGGCAAACGGCTCCGCCGGCAACAAATCTCCCGCAACGCTGCAAAAGGTTACGCTGATCAACACCGGTGCCGGCTTGCCGGATTACGCATTTTACGGCTTTACAGGGCTTCGTGAAATCGTGGGGCTGGGTTCGCTCCGCTCCATCGGCAAATTTGCGTTTGCCTATACCGCGCTGACCGAAATCGAGCTTCCCGCCACGCTGACGGGAATCGGCGACTCCGCGTTTTACGGATGTGCCGCCATCAACTCCTTCTCGGTAAAGGAAGGGAATGCCGCGTTTGCCGCGTTTGACGGTTGCCTTTACAGCAAGGATCTGACCGTGCTGTACCTGGTGCCGCAGACCAAGGAAACGGTTACCTTCTCCGATCGGGTGCGTACCATTGCCGCGGGCGCGTTCTACAAATCGAATGTGATCCGGCTGACGGTGCCGCAGACCGTGAGAACGATTGAATCCGGCGCGTTTGCCGGGGTTCTCCGCCTGGAGGAGCTGACCGTTCCGTTTATCGGCGGCTCGGCAACCGACACGGACACCGACTATATGATGTACATTTTCGGCGGCACGGTTTCCAAAGGAGATTCGATTCAGGCGGACGGTACCTATGAGTACCGGACAGGGAACACCTCCTGCACGCCCACATCGCTGAAAAAACTCACCGTATCGGGAACGATTACCGTGATTCCGGAATATGCGTTTGCCTACCTTTCCGGGGCGACCGAAATCAACTGGAACGGTGCCGTGACCGAAATCGGCGACTATGCATTTTTCAATGCGGGTCTTGTCAGCCTGACCGTGCCCGCCACCGTAACGCGCATCGGCGATTACGCCTTTGCCGCAATGGGGGATCTGGAAACGGCAACCGTAAACGGCGCCGTTGGCGGAAACCTGGGTATTGCTTTGTTCCGCGGTTGCTCGTCGCTGGAAACCGTTGTGTTTGAGGAGGGCGTTACCGTCATCCCTGCCTATGCGTTCCTGCCCTCCGGCTCTACCGATTCCGAAACCGGAGAAATAAACTACTATTCCGCGCTCAAATCGATTACCTTGCCCCGCACAATCACGCGGATCGGCGAATATGCGTTTGCCTATGCCGGCACGCGCTATATCGGCGTAATCGGTTCCACTTACAGCAATTTGGTCTTTATCCTGCCTGCGGATTCCAATCTGAAAAAGATTGACAGAGCGGCGTTCTACCACTCCTCCGTGCAGTCGCTGGCGTTGCCCGCGTGCTTTGAGGAGGTCGGCGAGATGGCGTTCTTCGGCAGTGAAGCACTCTCCCTTGTGACCTTCGGGAATGAGGCGGAGGGCTCCGCGCTGAAAAAACTGGGCGGTGCCTCGTTTGCCGCCTGCAAGGGGCTTGCCGAGATGAGAATCTACAAGGACGTTGTCAGCGCGGCGGATGTGCCGGAAATTGAATTGTTTACGGTTGCCACCACCGCAGAGAACGTGACCTACAATGTGTTTGCCGCCGGTGCTGTTCCTACGATTTATGTCAAGTCGGCGGGGATTTACCGTCAGGCTGAAAACTGGGACGAATACGATTCCCGGATTTTCGAGCTGAAATAAGCGCAAACAAACACCCCGCACGGTTTTTTCCCGTGCGGGGTGTTTTTCTGTTTTTGCAGGGCAGGGGAGAGGCTCCTGAGATACCTTTCAAACGGCATAACGCTCTCACGGGCGAATTTTCGCCCGTGAGAGCGTTTGGGCTGTGAGGGTGTCTCCCCTTTTCCTTGGTGCTTTTGAACGAAATTCCGGCGTTAATTTCCGGCACCTGCGGTGCCTGTGCCGCTTGCCTTGCCAAGGGAGGCAAGTAGCTTGGCAAATTCCTCGCTGCCGAAATATGTTTCGGGCAATTTGCCGTCCCATTGCTGTACGTAGTAGTAATTGACCAGATTCTTGGCACCCTCTTTCAGCTCCTCGTCGGTAACGGCGTTTCCGTCCGGCTTGAAGAGCTTGTTGATGCCGTTTTCTTCCTTGACCGTCCAGCCGTTGATGCTTGCCAGCTTTTGCAAAGCAATGGCGGCTTCCTTTTTGCCCTGATATTCCGCACTGTCCGCGCCGATTTCCGCCACTTTTTTGTCTGCCTCTGCCGTGATTTTTGCAATCTCCGCATCCGCATTGGCTTTGGTAACGGCAATTTCCTTTTCGTTTTGTGCCTGCAACAGTGCTTGCTCCTGCTCAATGATTGCCTGCTTTTTCTTCTGCTCCGCCACCTGCTTTGCCTCTACCGCATCGGTAAATGCGTCCGTAAAGTCCATATCCTCAATTGCCGTGGTGGAAACCTTGATGTTGTATTTGGCAAGGTTTTCCGAAAGCATATTCTCAATGCCGGAGGCAAGCTCCTCTCTGGTTTGCACCAGCTGTTCCGCCGTGTACTGTGCGGCAACCACCTTTACTGCTTCCGCAATGGAGGGCTCCACCACGACCTTGTAATACTCACTGCCGATGTCCTTATAGATTTTTTTGGCGTTTGCTTTGTCAATCTGATAGTTGAGGGTGTAAACCACCTTCACCTCCTGAATGTCACTGGAAAAGCAACCAAGCTCCACCGTAACCTTTTGCACGCGGTTATCCATTGCCACCACGCTTTCCCACGGTGCTTTGAAGTGAAAGCCCGCCTCGTACTGCTTTTCCTCCACACTGCCGAACACGGTAACAATCCCCGTGTGTCCGGTTTCCACCGAGCAGGTACAGCCGAGAAGAATGCTGATTGCGGCGGCTACCACGCACACAGGTGCCGCAATTTTGCCAACCAACCGGGTTTTCTCTTTGGAAGCCGCTTTGGTAAAGACCACACAAAGAATACCCACAATCAATACGATTACGCCGAGAACAAGACCGAACATTTTTCTCCTCCTTAAAAGGTTATTGTTTGCCGAGAGAGAATAACTCCCTCAACGCTATTATAGCACACTTTTTTCCTTTTGCAAGGGTTTTGTGAAAAAAAGACCGATGCCGTAGCATCGGTCTTTTTTTGTACCGCTCGGATCAGGCTTTTTCCTCCGTAACCTCGGTTACGGTGGCAACACCCGAAACAATCGTCACGGTGTAGGTTTTGTTGTCGCTGGCGGTCAGCGTGTAAACGCCGGTCGCCGCGTCATACTGGCAGTCCGCAATCAGAATGACTTCGGTTTTGGTTTCGTCACCGCTCTTCACGGTTTTCACCATCATCATAATCTGATTGCAGTGGAGGATACCCAG
>CAKSPL010000021.1 GCA_934481325.1 uncultured Eubacteriales bacterium
ATGAAACCCTGCTTTACTCTCCGGAGCTGAAATTTTACAGCAACCGCGTGAAAATGGACGAAAAGCTGGACACCAGCGTAGAGGGTCTGCATTGCCTCGGTGACTCCAGCGGATGGACGCGCGGGCTGATGATGGCTTCCGTGATGGGCGTGCTGATGGGCAGAAACCTTGCGGAAAAATGAAATTTCCCTTGCAAAACCTTGGGGTTTGTGTTATGATGATACCGGGCGGCGGTGCCGCCCGGTATTTTTCTTCCGGCGGGAGCCGGCTACAATACAGCCAGACAGGCTAAGGAGAAAATGATGAAAACAAGTCTTGTGATTATGGCGGCGGGCATCGGCTCGCGGTTCGGTCAGGGAATCAAGCAGCTGGAGCCTGTGGGGCCCGACGGCGAGATCATTATGGATTACTCGATTCACGACGCGCTGGAGGCGGGCTTTGACCGCGTGGTGTTTATCCTGCGCCGGGATATCGAAAAGGACTTTCGCGAAATCATCGGCAACCGCATCGAAAAGGTCTGCCCGGTTTCCTACGTCTTTCAGGAAAAGGAAAATCTGCCCGCGGGCTTTACCTGCCCCGCAGAGCGGAAAAAGCCGTGGGGGACGGGGCAGGCATTGCTTTCCTGCCGCGGCACGGTAAACGAGCCGTTTGCCGTCATCAATGCGGACGACTATTACGGCAAGGAGGGCTTCCGCCTTACCCATCGGTTTTTGGCGCAAAACTCAGCGCGTTCGGGGGCTTATTGTATGGCGGGGTTTGTGCTTCGCAACACGCTCAGCGAGAACGGCGCGGTCACGCGCGGGGTCTGCCGCGTGGACAAAGACGGGTTTCTCACCGGCGTTACCGAGACGGGCGGGCTGATTCGCACCGCCACGGGTGCGGGGGTGGAAAAGGACGGAGCCGTGTCCCCGATTGACCCGGATTCGGTGGTTTCGATGAATATGTGGGGGCTGACGCCCGACCTGTTGGATGAGCTGGCAGTCGGCTTTCCGGCATTTCTCTCCGGGGTTGCCCCGGGGGACGTCAAGGCGGAATACCTGCTCCCCGCCGTGATTGACGATATGGTGCAGGCAGGAAAAGCAACCGTAAAGGTGCTGACCACGCACGACCGCTGGTTCGGCGTGACCTATCACGAGGATAAGGAAACGGTGGTTAATTCCTTCCGGGAGCTGTATGCAAAGGGCGTTTACCGCTCGCCCCTCTACGGAACGGGAAAATAACCGCCGATAGAGAAATAACCGCGGCGCGACCACGAGCGTGATGCGATTCCAAGCGCGCGATTCCACAAAAACGCGATGCGTTTCCGCGAGCGCGCGGGCAATTCCGAGTGCGCGATTTCCATAACGGGCGCGGATCAAACAAAAAAAGGGGC
The DNA here is from genome assembly GCA_934481325.1 of uncultured Eubacteriales bacterium. Taxonomy (GTDB): domain Bacteria; phylum Bacillota; class Clostridia; order Oscillospirales; family CAG-272; genus Firm-07. Next base: position 1,373 of record CAKSPL010000021.1, read on the forward strand.
TTTTCAGCCCCTTTTTTTGTTGTCGTCAGCCGGCACTTTTTTTCAGTTCCAGCTCCAACCAGGTCAGCCCCAGCGCAAATGCATCGTGGATGCCGTTCTTCTGCCCCTGCTTGATGATTTTGTTGGGATCCTTTGCGTCCACTACCTGAATCAGCACCACATCGGGCGTTTTTGCCTCACCCTCGCCCTGATAGGACATAATTTCCAGCACCAGCACGTAAGGGTCATAGTTCAGATCCCCGTAAATAATGGTATTATCCTCGCGCACAAGCGGCTTGCCCTGATATTGCAGGTACTCGCCCTCGGCTTTTTTCTTCTGTTCCGCCATACTGTCGCCTCCGCCGATTATTTTCCGTTTTAGTATAGCACACTTCGGGGCAAAAGTCAAGCCCTTCAAAAATTCACAGCGCGCGGCACCGCGCACGCAACATTTTTTCGTTCCGATAGCAGAGGAAAAAAACCGCAATCGCAAAAATCGCCTCCGCAATCCAGGCAATCACCCACGCGAGATAAATGCCGTCCATTCTCATATCCAGCGTAAAGAGGTAGGAAAGCACCAGCCGCACCACGGCACCGACCGCCGTTGCCGCCACCAGCATTTTCATCGCGCCGAAGCCGCGGTAAAACGCGTGGAAAAGGTTGGTGAGAAACCCGAACAGGATAAACGGCAGGAACACCCGGCAAAACCGCACCGCCGTTTCCAGTGCCTCACCGGAATAGCCCTCGGTAAAAAACAGCCCGCAGACCTGCGAGGGAAAGAAGAAAAACGGAACGAACGGAATAATCAGATACACCAGCCCCTGCACAAAGCCGGCAAGCAGCCCCTCCCGGATTTTCCCCAGCTTTCCCGCACCCGTGCTTTGCGCCACGAAATTGCTGAGCGTGCGGGCACTGCTGTAATAAAACGACGAGCAGATGCCACACACTTTCTGCACCACGGAATAGCCCGCCGTGGCGGCAACGCCAAGCCCGTTGACCAGGGGCGCAAGCCCGAAGGTACACAGATACATCACCATCTGTTGGAGCGCGGTCGGCATTCCGTAGCGCGCAATCCGGCGCACCTCGCCGAAGTCAATCCGCCACGGCAGCCTTTCCGCACCGTCCGGCAGCTCCGAAAAATATTTCCGGATCACGATAAAATACACCGCTACCACAAGCACGTTGGAAAACACCGTGGAAACGGCAAGCCCCGCCACGCCCCAGTGCAGAACCGTTACCGTAAAAATATTGCCGCCGAGGTTGAGCAGTGAGGAGAAAACCGACATCCGGAGCGGAAGCACCGTATTGCCCATCGCGTGGAGCGTGCAGAGGAAAAAATTGCTCAGAAACATTGCGGTTTTGCCGCACATCACAATCAGGAAATAGCGCATCGCGTCGCTGTAAATCAGCGGGTCTACCTTCAGAAAGCGGAACAGCGGAGTGCGGAGCAGTACCGCCGCGCCGGAAAGAATCAGGGATGCCCCCACCACGAAAAGCCCCACACTGCGGATCATTCTGCGAAGCTCCCGGTAATGCCCCCCGCCGAACAATTGCGCGGAGCACACGCTGGTGCCGGTGAGAAACCCGAAAAATATTGCGTTGAACAGAGAGTGAAAGGAGGAAGCGGCACCGGTTGCCGCCAAGCCCGCCTCGCCGAGAAATCGCCCGGCAACCACCATATCCACCAGCCCAAACGCCTGGGAAAGCAGGGAGGAAAGCACCAACGGAAAGGAAAACAGCAGAAAATTGCGCGTCAGATTGCCGCTTGTAAGATCTTTTGTGGCTTGTTTCATACAAACCTCCTTGACAGGTGGATAACGTGACGGTATAATGTTTTTACAAGGGTCTTTTGCTGTTTTCAGCATACGGCATTTTTCAGCATTTTGCAAGATGGGTTTGTAAAAATGAAGATTTCTCAAAATTTCTCATTTTTTGAAGGAGACGTAAATGTACAGAAAAGAGCGACAGGAGGAAATTCTGGCACTGATCCGCAAGCAGGGCTACGCCTCGGTGGAAATGCTGACCGCGCATTTTCATTACAGCACCGCCACCATCAACCGCGACCTGAACGAATTGCAGAAGCAGAATCTGATTAAGCGGAGCTACGGGGGCGCGGAGCCGGTGGTGCCGCAGGGAATCCCGCACATTTACCGCTACCGGAAAATGCGCAAATCCAAGCGAAAAATCAGTGCGCGCGCGGCGGCACTGGTGAAGGACGGAGATACCATCTTTATTGACGGCAGTACCACTGCGGAATATATGGCGGAGTTTCTGTTTGCGCGCAAGGACCTCACGGTCATCACCAACAACTGTCTGCTTGCCGCCGATCTTTTTTCCTACGGCATACGGGCAATCTGCCTTGGCGGGGTCATTCAAGAAGCCCCCTGTGTCACCTGGGGCGATTTACCCTGCCGCAACGCGGCGTGCTTTTTTGCGGACAAACTGTTTTTCTCCACCGGTGCCGCTACCGAAACGGGGTTGACCGGCGAGGTGCCGTTGCTGTTTCATACGATGATGGAACACTCGCGCGAGCAATGGTTGCTGATTGACCGGGAAAAAATCGGCAAGCCCTGCACAAAAAACCTGATTGATTTTTCCGCCGTGACCGGGGTCATCAGCGATTTCGACTTTTCGGAGGAAACCAAGAAAAAATTCCCGGACACGGTTTTCCTCTGCACGGAGGAGCCGAAGGGCAAGCCCGGGAACACCCGATAAAAAAGCCGACGGCTGTTGCCGTCGGCTTTTTTTTGCAGACGTAAGGCAATCCCCGCCATTCCGACGGTGCCTTAAAATTTTACCTGGTCAATCACATCACGCAGGCATTTTGCCGAGTGACGGAGCAATTCCTCCTCTGCGGGGGTCAGGTCTGCGGGCATTCTGGTTTTCACACCGCGATTGCCCACCATCGACAGCGTGGAAAGACATACGTCGGAAACACCGTATTCCCCGTGCATCATCGTGGAAACGGTCAGCGCGGTGTCCACCCCGCTGAAAATACATTTGCAGATATGTACTGCCGAAATCGCCACGGCATAGAAGGTTGCGCCCTTTTTGGTGATGACCTCGCCGCCGGATTTTCTCACATACTGCTCGATTGCCGCCTTGTCGATGCCGTGCGCACCGGGGTGCGAGACTGTGAAAATTCCGTCATAACGATCCAGATCCAGGCAGGATACCTTTGCCTGTGACCACGGCACAAACGAGGAGTCCCCGTGTTCGCCGAACACATAAGCGTGGATATTCTGCTGGCTGATGTCAAATTCGCTTGCCAGCTTGGAGCGCAACCGCGCCGTATCCAGAATCGTTCCCGAACCCATAATACGGTTTTCGGAAATGTCGGTCACCTTGTGGAACACGTAGGTCATCACATCCACGGGGTTGCTCACAATCAAATAGATGGCACGCGGTGCGTAGCGCGTAATCTGCGGTGCGATGCTGCAAAGAATATTCACGTTGGTCTGTGCAAGGTCAAGCCTTGTCTGCCCCGGCTTGCGCGCCACACCGGAGGTAATGATAACGATGTCGGAATCCGCCGCGTCCACATAGTCGCCCGCGTATACCTGCGTCCCCGCGAAGAAGGGCGACCCCTGCGCGATATCCATCGCCTCGCCGTCTGCCTTATCCTTGTTGATGTCAATCATCACCACCTCGTTGGCAATGTTTTCAATCGCCAGCGTATAGGCAATGGTGGAGCCGACGTTGCCCGCCCCGATAATTGTGACTTTTCTCATAGATACCTCCGAAAAAACAGGGGTTATTTGCTGGTTTCGCCCACCATTTTGTAAACGGTGGCAATTTCCGCGCGGCGTTGTGCGGCAAGTGCCTGCATTGCCTCTACCTGTGCGGGGGTAAATTTATCCAGGTCACCGGGCTTGAGCTTGTTTTTGTAGGTGCGGTCGGCAATCAGGGCATAGTTGATGTCCACGTCACGGATCTTGCCGTCAATCTCGCACATCACCACGTTGCTCTTGCCTTCCAGCAGCAATTCCACGGCGCGCACGCCCATCACGGTAGCGGTGTAACGGTCACGCAGGGTGGGAGAGCCGCCGCGCACCACGTGCGCAAAGCGGGCAAACTTGGTTTCCACGCCGGTCTCATCCTGAATTTTCTTGGCAAGCACTTCACTGTATTTCTGCCCGTCGGCGGTCATCACGCCCTCGCTCACAATCACGAGGAACCCGCGCTTGCCCGCGGCAACAAGGCTCCGGATGCGGGAAATCGTTTCCGCCTCGTCAAACGGAATCTCCGGAATCACGGCGGCTACCGCGCCTGCCGAAAGGGCGGTGTTGAGCGCAATCTGACCGCAGTCACGCCCCATCACCTCCACCACGTTGCAACGCGCGTGGGATTCGCAGGTGTCACGCAGGCAGTCAATCATATCCAGTGAGGTGTTCATCGCGGAATCAAAGCCGATGGTGTAATCGGTAGCGGTGATATCGTTGTCGATGGTGCCGGGCAGACCGATGGTCGGAATGCCGCGGTTGGTCAGATCCGTAGCACCGCGGAAGGTGCCGTCCCCGCCGATGGCAACGATTGCGTCAATCTCGTGCCGGCGGCAGGTTTCAATTGCCTTCTGCATCCCCGCCTCGGTTTTGAATTCCGCGCAACGGTCGGAGTAAAGCATTGTGCCGCCGCGGGCGATGATGTTGGAAACCGAACGGGGCGTCAGTGGGATGATGCGGTCCTTAATCAGACCCGAATAACCGCCGAGAATGCCCATCACTTCCACACCCTCATCCAATGCCTTGCGGGTAACCGCACGGATTGCCGCGTTCATCCCCGGCGCGTCACCGCCGGATGTCAGAATGCCGATTTTACGAAATTTAGCCATATTAACCCTCCCCGGTGCGCAAAAAGCGACCGTTTTTTCATTCCCTTTTATTTTAATATATGCGCGCGGGATTGTCAAGGAATTCACAAATATTTTTGTGAATTTTTTACAGCGCAACCCGCGCGGCGGCAGAACCGCCCCCGCGGGGAGAAACGCCGTTTCGCGATAGGTATAGGCGGTGCCGTCCTCACGCCGCGGAAAATTCCGCCGAAACGCGAAAATCCCTGTCCGCAACGCGCCGTTTACGAAGTGTGCTTTCTTTCCGCCTTGCGGGATTCGGTCAGCGCACCGAGCGAATCCGCCAAAATCTCCCGCACGTCGGGGGAAAGCCCCGAATACGCGCGGTAAAGGTTGCGCAACAGCTTGATTTTTCCGCTTCCCAGCTCGTCCAGCCTTGTCAGCTCCGCCCCCTCCAGAATGGTAAACAGTGCCTCGCTGAACTGCCGCTTGCGCTCGGGCGAAAGCTCCTTCACAAACCGCGTGAGAATTGCCTCCGTCCGCCTGCCGAACGCGGTGCGTTCGGGGGTATATACAAAATCCGCGCCCGAAATTTCCCACGAGTATGCGTCGTGCTGCATAATCCCCGCGGCGGTGCTTTTCACGATTTTATAATTGGTGTCGTGCTCCAGCAGAACCCCCACGATTGAAGATTCGGGCAGATAGGTGCGGATACGCGGGCGCAATTCCGCATATTCGGGGGTGGAAAGCGTTTCATCGCAAAAGCCGGGGCCGTCACAGTTGAATACCGCCCGGGTGCGGCTGCGCACCTCCGCCCCGCCGTGAACGGCGGCATACATCGCAAGATTCCCGCCCTTGGAATGCCCGCCCACGTAGAGCTTCCGGAGCGGAAACGCGGCGGCAACCTCCCGCAGATACCGCACGGCGCAAAGCTGCGCCGGCACGGGGCATTCGTAGCTCATCCGGAAATCCTCCCGCCAGCCCACCACCGAGTTGTCGGTTCCTTCAAATGCAACGAACAATGCATTTCCCGGCAGCAGCACGGTCAGGGCGGCAAACTGCACGCCCATTTCCCCGTCAATCCGTTTCGTTGCCCCGATCAGCCGGAGCGGCGCAAAGCGCGCGCTGTCGCGAAGGGCGGCAAGCAAACGGTGATGCTTATCGTCAAACCCGGTTTCGGTTTCGGTAATCGGGCGGGAAAAATACGCCCCCGCCGCCTGTGCCAGCCGCACGGGCTCCGCCCCCGGGGCTTCCGGCACGATTCCTTCCGTCCGGATATAGGGCAGGAGGGAGAAAATCAGCCCGTCCACGGGCGTGAGCGGTGCGTTGCCGAAGGTCAGATCGCCGCGCCAGGTCAGATAATCGAAAATATTCCCCATAAAGCCCTCCCGAATCGTTTTTTTCATTGTACCATACGCCCGCCCGTCTGTCAAGAAAAGAGAGCCGGAATTTAATTCCGGCTCTCTTTTGCTTCCGGGGGTTCCCCCGACCTTCGTTCGGTCAGAATCCGCAGGCACACCGTGGCAATCAGCAGGAGTGCCGGCAGGGCAATGGCAACCAGAAACGGCACGCGGAGGTTGCCGCCGTTGGCGTCCGCGATTTTTCCGGCAACCGAGGGGCCGAGCAGGCACCCCACGTCCCCCGCCAATGCAAGGATGGAAAACATCGGCATCCCCCCGTTCGGGATGGATTTTGCCGCAAGACTGTACACCCCGGGCCAGAACACGCCCACCGAAAAACCGCATAGCGCACACCCGGCAAGGGCAAGCATCGGCTGACCCGAAAGCCCCGCCAGCAGGTAGGAAATAACGCAAAGCACCGCAGAAACCGGAATCGTGACAAACAGGGAGACCTTGCCTGCAATCAGCCCGGCAACGATACGCGAAATCCCCATCAGCAGGGCAAACAGGCACGGGCCCAGCAAATCCCCGGTGGCTTTGTCCACCCCGAGTCCGTTTTCGGCAAAGCTGGACGCCCACTGGCTCATCACCTGCTCCGCGGCACCCGCGGCGGCAATCATCACGAAAAGGCAGAGGAACAGACGCATCCCGAACAGACGCCGAATCGGCATTCCGCCGCCCTCCTCGTTCATTTCCGGCATCGGAACCACCGAGAAAAGCAGAGCGTCCAGAATCGGCTCTGCGGCAAGCAGACAGGCAAGCACCCGCCAATGTACGATGCCGAAAAAGCGGAAAAACAGCACCGAAAGGAGAATCAATCCCGCCTGCCCCCAGCAATAAAAGGAATGCAGAAAGCTCATTGAGGAGGCTTTGTTATCGGAGGGACACGCCTCAATCAGCGGGCTGATCAGCACCTCGGAAAGTCCGCCGCCCATCCCGCAAAGCAGGGTGGAGGTCACCAGTCCCGCAAACGGGGAGGGGAACACCCACGGCAAAAACGCCAGCCCCACCAGCCCTGCCGAGGCGAAAATCTGCGTCAGCACCGAAATCAGGCGCAGATTCACGTGCGGCAGAAATTTGGCGGAGGAAAGATCAATCAACAGCTGAATGGTAAAATTGATGCCGATCAGCAGGGAAATCTGCGTCAGGCTGATGCCGAGCTCCTGCCCGAAGCGGACAAACAGGAGCGGTGAAAAATTGATGGTAACGGCTTGTGTGATATAGCCGAGATAACACGCCTTTTTGGTGGCGGAATATGTACGGAGAAATTGCATAAAAACCTTTCTGTTCGGGAATTAGGCTGGGGACGGTATGAGAAACGCGCTCAAACGCGGTCAATCGTCACCACGGTGTAAAGGTGCGGATCCTCGCGCCCCACCGCCGCGGCGAGCTTCTCTTTGATTTCACGGTCGGTCAGTGCCGTCTCAAACGGCACCGCCACGTCGAAGATGAGATTGGTATGAGTGGTGCCCGGCACCATACGGAAATCGTGAATCCGCATTTTCGGGTCGATTTCCTCGGCAAAACGCTCGGTAAGCTCCTTCCAGTGTTCCAGCACCGGGTCGTCGATCACAATGGGGTCCAGATGCACCGTGCAGGAAATATGATGCTCGTCAAACAGACGCTTTTCAATCAGATCCACCGTGTCGTGCGTGGCGAAAATGTCCTTTTTGCCGTCCACCTCGGCGTGAAAGGAGGCAAAGGTATAGCCCTTGCCGTAGCAGTGTACCATCAGGTCGTGAATGCCCAACACCTCCGGATACTCCGCCACCGTATCCCGGATGGTTTTTAAGATGCGGGGGTCGGGGGATTCCCCGAGGAGCGAATTTTTGGTTTCGTTCAGCACGCGACAGCCCGCAATCAGAATCAGCACCGCCACGGCAAGCCCCATCACGGGGTCGGCATACGGGCGCAACGCCTTTGGCAGAAGGAGGGCGGCAAGATTGGCAAGCAGAACCGCCGAGGTGGCAATCGCATCCGACAGACTGTCGGCGGCGGTGGCGCGCAGCACCTCGGATTCCAGTTTTTTGCCCCATTTGCGGTTGAAAAAGCACATCCAAAGTTTGCAAAGCACCGAGCCGCCGAGTACGGCAAAGGTCAGCGCGTCGGGAGAAATCCCCACCGGCGTGATGAGTTTTCGCACCGAATCCTTAACCAATTCCGCGCCCACCAGCAATACCAAAAAGGAAATAATCATAGAAGCGATGTACTCCATCCGGGCGTGACCGAACGGGTGCGCCCGATCGGCGGGCTTGGCGGAAATGCGGAAGCTGACCAGCGAAATCACCGAGGAGCCGGCGTCCGAGAGGTTATTGACCGCGTCCGCACGGATGGAAATCGACCCCGCAATCACCCCCACCGTCAGCTTTGCCGCAAACAGCAGAATATTGAGAAAAATCCCCACCACGGCGGAAAGCGACCCCGCCGCACGGCGCACGGCGGGATCGTCCACATCGTCCGGATCCTTTACAAATCGGCGCAGAATCCGTCGGAACATAAAAAGACCTCCTCTCAGAAGCGAAAATACAGAAACGGGTTATACCCGGCATCGGCAAGATAGGAAACCGCCAGCACCATTCCGGCAAGCGGAAGCACCACCCCCGCCCACGCGGTGCGGCGGGCGGCAAAAAAGCGGCGGAACAGCGTCCGCGGCAGGGGCGTGGAGCCGACCGCGCAGATTGCCAGAAACGGCAAATGACGCACAAAATCATACCCCGCGTTTCCGTGCGCAAAGCCTGCGGCACCGAACAACGCCCCGAAAAAGCGGCAAAAGGCGGCAGGGGAAAGCGCGGCACTGCTGCCGTCAAAAGCGAAAATCAGCCAGCCAAAGAGAATGCCGCCAAGCGTGACCGCGTGCCGGAGCGGGCGCGGCAGGTGAAACGGCAGGTGCGGGAACACCAGCTTTTCGAGAAACAGCAACAAAAACCAGTAAATCCCCCACAAAAGAAAGCTGAATGCCGCGCCGTGCCAAAGCCCGGTTAGCGTCCATACCACAAACAGGTTGAACACCGTGCGCAGTCGCCCCTTGCGGTTGCCGCCGAGCGGAATATAGACATACTCCCGAAAAAAGGCGGAAAGCGTGATGTGCCAACGCCGCCAAAAGTCGGTAAAACTCACACCGGTATAGGGGTAATTGAAATTTTCGGGGAAGGTGAAGCCAAAAATTGCCCCCAGCCCCAGTGCCATATCCGAATACCCCGAAAAATCAAAGTAAATCTGAAACGCAAAGCCCAAAAGAGCCAGCCACGCGCCGAGAAAGGACGGGGTTTCCCCCGTTGTGTACGTGGAAAACAGCGCGCCCGCCGTGTTGGCAAGCAACACCTTTTTGCAAAGTCCCGCCACAAAGCGGCGCACCCCCGCCGCGGCGCGCGCGGCGGTATGGGTGCGCGCGGTCAATTCCCCCGCCACGTCCGAGTAACGGACAATCGGTCCCGCCACCAATTGGGGAAAAAGTGCCACATAAGTGCCGAAGGTTGCGGGGTTCTTTTCCGCCGGAACCTCCCCCCGGTAAACGTCCACCACATAGGAAAGTGCCTGAAAGGTGTAAAACGAAATACCGAGCGGCAACCGCACCGCGGGAAACGGGAGCGAAAAAAGAGCCGCCAACGCCCCGGCGTATTTGTAAAAGAAAAGCAAAAACAGGTCAAAACCCACCGCAAGGCACAGTGCCGTGCGGCGGTGGCGACAGCGCGCAAGCCACAAGCCAAACAAAAAGTTGGCAAGCACGGTGCCAAGCATCAGAAACACGTAAACCGGCTCGCCCCACGCGTAAAACAGGAGGCTCATCAGCAAAAGAACCCCGTTTCTCACCGCAAGGCGACGGCGGGGCGGCAGGCACAGCGGCAAAAGAAAATACAGCAGCAGCACCGCCGGCAAAAAAAGAAATAGAAAGGTATAGGAAGAAAACAGCATAACGCCCTCCCGTTCGGCAGGCTTTTGATTGCGGTTTTCTTATCATACCGAAAAAACGGGAAAAATATGCGTTTTGCGTTTTTCTCGCCTGTTTTGGACACACGCGCCAAAGGAAACTTTTTGAAAAAAGTTTCCT
>CAKSPL010000022.1 GCA_934481325.1 uncultured Eubacteriales bacterium
GACAAGGATACGGAAAAACTGAACGAAAAAGCGGCACGGCTGGGGTTTGTACCCGCCGCAAGCCTTCGCGCGGGAGTGGAAACGGCAGATACGGTGCTGATGGCCTGCAAGCCCGACAAGGTGGAGGGTGTGGTGGCGGAAATCCGCGATTTGCTCCCCGGAAAAGCGTTGCTTTCCATTGCGCTGGGGTGGGATCACGCCCGCTATGCGGCGATTCTGCCGGAGGGGGTGCGGGTGCAGTTTGTGATGCCCAACACGCCCGCGCTGGTCGGCAGTGGGGTGTTTTTGTTTGAGGAAACCAATTCGCTCACGGCGGAAGAACTGGCAGAGGTCAAGACCCTGTTTTCGGCACTCGGCAAGGTGTTTGTGCTACCCTCGGCGCAGATGGGCGTGGGCGGTGCAATCACGGGGTGCGGACCCGCATTTGTAGACCTGATGATTGAGGCATTTGCCGATGCGGGCGTGCTTTACGGCTTGCCGCGCGACAAGGCACTGGCAATGACCTCCGCAATGATTGAGGGGAGCGCAAAACTGCAAAAGGAAACCGGAACGCACCCCGGCGTGCTGAAGGATATGGTCTGCTCTCCCGGCGGCTCCACCATCCGCGGGGTGGCGGCGTTGGAGGACGCGGGCTTCCGCGCCGCGTGCATTTCCGCAATCCGCGCGATTATGAAGTAATAAGGCGTTTCTGCGGGGAGTGGCGCGCCGTTCCGTTGCTTTTTCCCTATTCTTCGCCGAGTAGGGGATACGGTGCTCCCGAAAGGACGGCTCTGCACCCCGTTTGCTTTTCAAGGGAACGCACTGTTATCTCCGCAAAGCGGCGCGGTGCTCCTTTGCGAACATTGTTTCCGATTATTATGGGGTATTCTTTCATACAAAAAGAAAAAACCGGGCGTAAAGCCCGGTTTTTTCGATTCTCTTATGCGCGGTTCACTTTGCCGGAACGCAGGCAACGAGAACAAACAGCCACCGTCGTGGGCGTGCCGTCAACAATCGCTCTTACTTTGCGGATGTTGGGCTTCCAGGTACGGTTGGTCTTACGGTTGGAGTGGGAAACGTTCTGACCGAACACCACACCTTTTCCGCAAATGCTGCACTTTGCCATTTCTGACACCTCCTGTCGCACCCGAGGGTGCCTGTCGTTGATCATCTGTTTTTATCGCAACGGTGCTTATTATAGCACAGCTTTTTCCGAATTGCAAGTGTTTTTTTATTTTTTTTACATTTTCTCGGAAAGAACCCGCCGCAACCCGCCGAAATCGCCTGTGCGTACCCCGTCAACTGCACCCTCGGGCAGGGGGACAGGTGCGCCGGCTTTCCGTTCGGCACATAGGAAAACGGTCAAACGCGGGTGCGCGATTCGCTCGTCCTCCACGGCAAGCTGCTCCGTCGTGGGCAAAACCAATTCCGCCGCCGTGCGGTGGTAGCCGAACAGGAGCGGCAGGGCTTCGGCGGTGGCGGCAGCCCGCGCGTCGTTCGGCGGCAATTCCAGCACCGCGCCCATCCGCACGGCGGAAAGTTCCGCTCCGTGCGCGGCAAGTGCCGCAAGGCATCTTGCAACCGAATACGGAACCTCGGAGCCGGTGCAAACGCCCGCGAGAAGGAACCGGTCGTTTTCGGTCAGGTGTACTTCGCCCGGGGCGGCTTGCGGGACCTTCGGCGTGAGTGCCATCGGTGCCGAGGTGGCAAGCAAGGGGAAAAAGTCGGCAGGCAACGTGCAAAAGGGTTGGGGACCCGCACGGAGGGTCAGCATCCGCGTGCCGGTAAGAGAGCCGAACAGCACCAATCTCGGGTTTGCCTCACTTGCCAGAACGGGGACGGCGTTTTGCGGGGCGAAAAAGAGGAATGCCCGTTTGCCTGCGGTGAAAAGCACTTCTGAGGGGTTTGCGGGGTCAAAGCCCGGGAGCAGAGAAAAATCCACATCCAACCCCGCACCTGTCGCGAGATGGGGCAGGATTCCTTCGCCCCCCGTCAGGGCAAGCGGCAGGATTCCCATTGAACGGTGCGCACCGAGAAATGCCGATATTTCCTCGGCAAACCGGTCTTCATCCGCCGCGGTCAGCAGATAAAGCATTTTTGCGGCGGGGACAGAGGGGGACTGCGCGGGGAGCAATGCCGCAGCACAGTTGCCGACGGTGAGCGAAAGACGGGGGGCAACACCCCCACAGGCAACGGCAATGCCCGCGGCGGTGCCGATGCGCGGAGATTCACCTTGCGCGGGGATTCCCGCACGGACAAGAGCTTTGCCGCAAAGCGACATCAGCTCTTCTGCCGTGGGCGGTGCTTTTGCGCCGATTTCGCGCGCTTTTTGACAAATATCCCCCCAAATGTGCGCAGTTTCGTCATCTGCGCCCATAATTGCGGCAACCCGCACGCCGGCCGGCATCTGCCGGAAAAGGCAGAAAACGCGATCCAGGAAACGGAGCTCGGTTTCGGTAGGGTCCCGCAACAGTACCGTGCGGCAGATTTCCCGATACCGCGCAAGTAAGCCCGGAGGGAGTAAAAGCCCCTCTGCCGCGGCAAAATCGGCAAGTCCCTTGTCCAAAAAACGGAAATTGCGCGTTTTATCGCACGTACCGGGGGCAAATGGCGTTTCGTTCATTCCGCTATCTCTCCTTTCAGGTATTTTTCGCCCACCGAAAGCAGGCGCACGGGGTGTAATTCCGCGTGTAATGGGCGGTCACTCCTTACGCCGACCTCCAAAAAGTCGGCAGTGTGCCCCACGGCGATACCGCCCGAAAAACTTTCAAATAACACTTCGCGGAGCGGGTTTTCCAATGCCCGTGTGAGGATGGCACGGTGCATCCGCTCCCCCTCGGCAATCAGCGCGGCGGAGCGTTCCTTTTTGACCTCTGCCGGGATCTGATTCGGCATTGCTGCCGCCACGGTGCCTGCCCGCCTGGAATAGGCAAATATATGCATATGGAGAAAATCCGCTTCTTTTGCAAAGGAGAGCGTGTCGGCAAAATCCGCCTCACTCTCGCCGGGAAAGCCCACGATAAAGTCCGCTGTCAATTGTAAATGCGGGATTGCCGCGCGGAGCCGCCGGATGCCGTCCAGTGCCATTTCGCGGTTGTATTTGCGCTTCATCGCCGCAAGCACGGCAGAGCTTCCGCTTTGCACCGACAGATGAAAATGCGGTGCCAGATGGGAAAGCCCGGCAATTTTTCCGACAAACTCTTCCCGGAAAAGCGAGGGGTCAAGGGAGCCGAGCCGGATGCGTCCGATTCCCGGCAGGGCATCCACCTCCCGCAACAGCTCCGGCAGAGCCGCGTGCCCGAAATCCCGCCCGTAGGAGGCGGTTTCAATGCCGGTCAGCACCACCTCGCGGCATCCGCCGGCAATCAGCCCCCGCACCTCGGCAAGTACATCCTCCGGTGCTTTGGAGCGTACCCTTCCGCGCGCTCCGGGAATGGCACAGTAGGTGCAGTGATTTTCGCATCCGTCCTCGATTTTGACGTAAGCGCGCGTGCGCTCAAACCTGGTGATGGTCATCTGCTCAAACGGCGCGCAATCCACATCCCCCCGCACAATCACGGGTGCGGTGCGTGCCGTGTCTCCCAGCAAACGCTTTGCCGCCGCCACCACTGCCAGCTTGTCGGTATTGCCGCATACAAAATCCACACCGGGGATTTTTGCCGCGGCATCGGGGTGCGATTGCGAAAAGCATCCCGTAACAAGGATTTTCGCGCCCGGTGCCTGTTTGTGTACCCGGCGGATCAGCTGACCCGCCTTGCGGTCGGATTCTCCGGTTACGGTGCAGGTGTTGATGACATATACATCGCAAACCGCATCTCCCGGAAGCACCGAAAACCCCGCGCGCTCAAACGCCTCGGCAATGGCTTCGCTTTCGTATTGATTGACCTTGCACCCCTGCGTCAACACGGCAACGGTGTTCTTTTTTTCTGCCATAATCTCAGTCCTTTTTCTTCTTATCCTTTATATTTTATCACATTCCCCGCGCGGGGTCAACAAGGCGCGAAAACTTTTGTACCTTTTTTTCATTTTCTATTGAAAAAACGGGAAGAGTGGAGTATAATATAATGCGAAATAAAGCAAAGGAGAACGAAAATGAGTAACTTACACGTGATTGATCACCCCCTCATCACCCATAAGCTTTCCATTATGCGTAACAAAAAAACCGGCTCCAAGGACTTTCGCGAGCTGCTCAACGAGATCGCGATGCTGATGGGCTACGAGCTCACCCGCGATCTGCCGCTTGAAACCGTGCATATCGAAACCCCGATTACCAAGATGGAGGCAAAAATGATCTCCGGCAAAAAGATTGCCATCGTGCCGATTCTGCGCGCGGGGCTCGGAATGGTGGACGGATTGCAGAGCCTGGTTCCGGTTGCCAAGGTCGGTCATATCGGGATGTACCGTGACCCCGAAACGCACGAGCCGGTGGAATATTACTGCAAGTTGCCTGCCGATATTGAACAGAGACTGGTAATCCTGGTTGACCCGATGCTGGCAACCGGCGGCTCCGCTGTGGACGCCCTTTCCAAGCTCAAGGAGCACGGCTGCACGCACATCCGCTTTATGTGCCTGGTAGCGGCACCCGAGGGCGTGAAGAGAGTGCAGGAGGCGCACCCCGACGTGGAGATTTACACTGCCGCGCTGGATGAACGCCTGAACGAGCACGCATACATCATCCCGGGTCTCGGTGACGCGGGCGACCGTATCTTCGGCACACTGTAAGATATGAACTTTCCGAAATTCGGCAGCACACACTGCCGAATTTCTGTTATCGGAGGAAAAAGAAATGAGGGAACTGACCGTAGGGAAAAACGACGCGGGGCAACGCCTGGACAAGTTTCTTTCCAAAGCGGTGCGCGGGCTTCCGTTTTCGATGATGTACAAAGCCATCCGCACCAAGAAAATCAAGGTCAACCGTGCGCGCGCCAAGGAAAATCAGATGCTGGCAACGGGGGACACGGTACAGCTTTTTCTCCGTGACGAGTTTTTCGAGGCACCGACCGGGGACATCGGCACGCTTTCGGGCATCCGCCCCAAAATTTCGGTGATTTACGAGGACGAAAATATTCTCCTGCTGAACAAACGCCCCGGCGTGCTGGTACACGAGGACACGGACGGCGGGGAGAACACGCTGATTCTGCATATCAAGGCGTATCTTTATCAAAAAGGGGAATACGACCCTGCGGGAGAGCTGTCGTTTGCGCCCGCGCTCTGCAACCGGATTGACCGCAACACGGGCGGAATCGTGATTGCGGCGAAAAACGCCGGGGCATTGCGCGAGATGAACGAAAAAATCAAACGCAACGAAACCTCCAAATTCTACCTCTGCGCGGTACACGGCAAAATGCCGCAAAAGGCGGCAACGCTGGTGGGCTTTTTGCGCAAGGACGCGGCAACAAACACCGTAACGGTATCCGAAAAGCCGTTGCCGGGCGGCAAAAACATCATCACCAAATACCGCGTACTTGCCGAAAAAGGCGACCGGAGCCTGTTGGAGGTGGAGCTGGTGACCGGGCGCACCCACCAGATCCGTGCGCATCTTGCGTTTACCGGGCATCCGTTGCTCGGGGACGGAAAATACGGGCATAACCGGGCGGATCGTGCCGAAGGCTATAAATATCAGGCGTTATACGCGTGGCGGTTGCGCTTTGATTTTATGGACGACGGCGGGGTGCTGGGATACCTGCGGGGCAGGGAATTTACCATCCCGCGCGAGGATGTTTGGTTTTTGAAGGATTTTGAATGACCGGAGAGGGGTGAAGCTATGAAAAAAGCTGCAAAACTCATCACGTCCCCGTGGATGTTGCCTCTTGGAGGGGTGCTGACGGCACTGCCGTTGCTTTTCCCGAAGGTGGGGGTGCTTGGGTTTGCTACAATGGTGCCGGCACTGCTGTTTCTCTTTTCCGCCGCGCGGGAGGGGACCGTCCGCTTGCGCCGCTTTTATGCTTACGGCTTCTTTTATTTCTTTCCGTTTTATTTCGTCAATTATTATTGGTTTCTTGCGCTTTATCCGATGAGTTTTGCGGGGATTACCAAAGGGCAGGCGGCAGTGACGGTGGCACTGTGCTGGGCAGGGCTTTCGCTCCTGCACGCGCTGATCGGTGCCTGTCTGTTCCCGCTGTTTGCCGCGCTTTGCCGCACGGCGGCAATGAAAAGGCTCCCGTTTGCCGTTCCGTTTCTGTTTGCCGCCCTGTATGCCGTGCTGGAATGGGGGATGACCCACACCTTTGTGGGGGTGCCGTGGGCGCGGCTTGCGCTGGGGCAGATTGAAATGCCGTTTCTGCCGAACAGTGCGGCGTTGTTCGGCACCTATTTCATCACCTTTTGCCTATGCTCCTTCAACGGGCTGACGGCGTATCTGATCTTGCACCGCGAGTGCCGCCGCACGGCGGCGATTCTCGCTGCCGCAGTGGTTGTTTTGAATACCGTATGCGGGGTAATCGGATATTGCACGGCGGATGTGGGCAAGGGAAAAAGCATTGTGATTGCCGCCGTGCAGGGCAATATCGGTTCCGCGGAAAAGTGGAATGAGGAATACAGCAGGCGCACCGAAGAGGTCTATGAGAAATACACCGCTGAGGCGGCAGAGGCGGACGCGGAGATGGTGGTCTTTCCCGAAACCTTTCTCCCGTACCATATGACACCGGGGAGCAATCTTCGCGCCTATGTGTGCCGGCTTGCCGCCACGTATGGGGTTATTATCCGTTGCGGTGCTTTTCAGACGGGCGAGAACGGTGAGGAATACAACGTGGTATTTACGGTCTACCCGGACGGCAGTGTGGATGATGCGGTGTACAAAAAAAGAAAGCTGGTGCCTTTCGGCGAGTATGTTCCGTTCCGCCGGGTGGCGGAAACGCTGTTGCCGGTATTCGCCAATATCGGAATGCTGAGCGAGGATCTCACGCCCGGCAGTGAGAGCGAACTGTTGGACACCGAATGGGGCAAAATCGGTACACTGATCTGCTTTGACTCGATTTACGAAGCTCTGACCTTACAGAGCGTGCGGGACGGTGCCAACGTGATGATATTGCCCACCAACGACTCCTGGTTTACCGACTCCGCCGCCGCATATATGCACAACAATCAGGCGCGCTATCGGGCAATCGAAAGCAACCGCTATTTTGTGCGTGCCGCGGATACGGGTATTTCGGATTTCATCAACCCGAGGGGAGAAACGGAAGGGGTACTGCCCCCGATGAAGGCGGGCGTGACCGTGGGAACGGTATATATGAACACCGGGCGAACGCTTTATTCGAGAATCGGAAACCTTTTCGTGTATCTTCTGATCGGGGGGTGCGCCCTGCCGGCTCTTTGGGAGCTTGCCCGTGCCGTCTCCCGCAAAAAAAGCAAGCGGTGAAATCGGGGGCGGCATTTGCCGCCCCCGTTCGTTTGCCGCCGCGTGCTTTGCTTGACAAAACGGAAAGAATGTGATATACTGATTCCGCATACGGAAAAATTTTCCGCCGTACCGCATCTGCGGTGCGCAAAAAACAAGGAAGGTACGCAATATGAAAATAAGACTTGCCGATTACGTTGCCGATTTTCTGGTCAGACACGGCATTACCGATTGCTTTACCGTGACGGGCGGAGGGGCTATGCACCTCAACGACGCGCTCGGTCATAAGGAGGGACTGCATTGCCTGTACAATCATCACGAGCAGGCGTGTGCCATCGCGGCGGAGGCTTATGCCCGTATGGAGGGGAAAATCGCCGCCGTGTGTGTGACCACGGGCCCCGGCGGAACCAACGCCATTACCGGTGTGGTCGGCGGGTGGCTGGATTCCATCCCGATGCTGATTCTCTCGGGTCAGGTGCGCTATGACACCACCGCCAGAGGGATGGGCGTAGGGGTTCGTGCGGGCGGTGACCAGGAGTTTGACATTACCCGCGCGGTTGCCTGTATGACCAAATACTGCGAGATGATTGAGGATCCGCGCCGCATCCGTTACGCACTGGAAAAGGCGTTGCACCTTGCCACCACGGGCAGACCCGGACCCTGTTGGATTGATATTCCGTTAAATTTTCAGGGCTGCACGATTGAAACGGACGAGCTGATTGCGTACGACCCTGCCGAGGACCCCGCCGAGGCACCCGCCCCCGACGGGAAGGTGCTGGATGTCATCGTGGAAAAGCTGAAAAACGCCAAACGCCCGGTGTTTTACGCCGGAAACGGTATCCGGTTGGCGGGGGCGTTTGCCGAGTTCAAGGAGCTGGTTCCGCGCCTGAATATGCCCGTGGTAACGGGTTGGGACAATATTGATATGATGGCGGACGGCGACCCGCTTTATGTGGGGCGCGGCGGCATTATGGGTGACCGCCCCGGCAACTTTGCCGTGCAGAATGCCGACGTGATTCTTGCCGTTGGCAACCGCCTTTCCATCCGTCAGGTGGGCTACAGCTGGAAAACCTGGGCAAGAGAAGCCTACGTGATTATGGTGGACGTGGACGCGGAGGAGCTGAAAAAGCCGACCCTGCACGTTGAATTGCCCGTCCACGCCGACGCACGGGAATTTCTCACGGCACTTGCCGGTAAGCTCCCCGCAGGAGAGCCGCTTTGCAGGGAAACCGACTGGCAGGAAACCTGCCGCACCTGGAAGCGGGATTACCCGGTGGTACTGCCGCGCCATATGGAGGCCACGGGGCTGACCAATCCGTATGCCTTTATCCGCAAGCTCTCCGAACGCCTCCCCGAGGGGTATACCACCGTGGTGGGCAACGGTACCGCCTGCGTGGTGGGGAGCCACGGCTATGTCATAAAGGAGGGTCAGCGGTTTATCATCAATTCCGCAATTGCCTCTATGGGCTACGATCTGCCCGCCGCCATCGGCGTTTGCGTGGCTCTCGGCAAAAAAGAGATCGTCTGCATTTCCGGAGACGGCAGTATTCAGATGAACTTGCAGGAGCTGCAAACGATTCTGACAAACCGTCTGCCCATCAAAATTTTTGTAATCAACAACAACGGCTATCATTCCATCCGTCAGACACAGACCAACATTTTCGGTAACCACACCAAGGTCGGTATCGGGCCCGAGAGCGGGGATCTTTCCTTCCCGTCGCTGGAAAAGCTGGCGTGGGCATACGGTTATCCTTACGTTGCCTGCCATACGAATACCGAAATCGACGAGGCGTTGAAAACCGCGTTTTCCACCCCTGGTGCGGTGCTTGCCGAGATCTTTGTGGATCCCGCGCAGTTCTTTGAACCCAAGAGTGCCACGAAAAAACTGCCGGACGGAAGCCTGTTCAGCCCTCCCCTGGAGGATCTTGCCCCCTTCCTTGACCGGGCAGAGCTGAAAAAAATTATGAAAATTCCGATGGTGGACGAACAATAAAGGAGAAAAAATGGAACTGACAGAACAGATTTCAAAGCTGAAAATCGTACCCGTTGTGGTGCTTTCCGCCCTGGAAGACACGGAGCCCACCCTGCGCGCACTGTGTCAGGGCGGGCTTCCCGTGGCGGAGATTACTTTCCGCACCGAGTGTGCGGCGGCGGCAATCCGCCTTGCGTGTGAAAAATTCCCGGAGATGCTGATCGGAGCCGGTACGGTGGTGCGCGCGGATCAGGCGGAGCACGCGATTGCGTGCGGGGCAAAGTTTATTGTGGGCCCCGGGTTTTCCCCGGCGGTTGCCGGGGTTTGCCGCCGAGCGGGCGTGCTGTATCTGCCCGGCTGTGTGACTCCGACCGAAATGATTGCCGCGATGGACGCGGGATTGGAAATCGTGAAATTCTTCCCCTGCACCAATTTCGGGGGGCTTGGCACCATCAAGGCACTTGCCGCAGCGTTCCCCTCGATGCGCTTTCTCCCCACAGGCGGAATCAATGAGGAAAATGTCAATGATTATCTTGCATTTCCCAAAATCGTTGCCTGTGGCGGAAGCTGGATGATGAAAGGGACGCCCGAGGAAATTCGGGAAAAAACCGCCCGTGCCGTGGCACGGGTAAACGGCTGATCGGAGGAAAAATATGAAAACAGTGTGCTTTGGAGAATTGATGCTGCGCCTTGCCCCGGAGGGGTATACCCGCTTTGTGCAGGCGGAGAGCTTTGGTGCTACATACGGCGGGGGAGAGGCAAACGTTGCCGTTTCGCTTGCCAACTTCGGCACGGACGTTAAGTTTGTTACCAAGCTGCCGCAGAATGACATCGGTCAGGCGGCGGTAAACTCCCTGCGCCGTTACGGTGTGGACACCACCGAAATCGTACGCGGCGGCCCCCGTGTGGGCATTTATTACCTGGAAAAGGGCGCGTCGCAACGCCCCTCCAAGGTGATTTACGATCGTGCGGGCTCCTCTGTTGCACTGGCAACCCCTGCCGATTTTGACTGGAAGCGGATTTTTGAGGGTGCCACCTGGTTCCATTTCACCGGTATTACCCCCGCCCTTGGGGACAATGTGGCGCAAATCACGCTGGAGGCGGCAAAAACCGCCAAGGAAATGGGGCTTACGGTTTCCACCGACCTCAACTACCGCAAAAATCTCTGGTCCCGGGAAAAAGCGGGTGAGGTGATGGCAAAGCTGATGCCTTATGTGGATGTTTGCATTGCCAATGAGGAGGACGCGGGGGATGTGTTCGGCATTCACGCGGACGCAACGGACATTACGGGCGGCAAGCTCTCGCACGAGGGATATATCAGCGTGGCGCGCAAACTGACCGAGCGGTTCGGCTTTTCCAAGGTGGCAATCACCTTGCGGGAAAGCATTTCCGCCTCTGACAACAACTGGGCGGCAATGCTGTACAGTGGCGGCGAGGCGGTGTTCTCCAAAAAGTATCCGGTGCACATTGTGGATCGCGTAGGCGGGGGTGACAGCTTCGGCGCGGGACTGATTTACGCGGTGCAGAGCGGGATGAATGGCCGCGACGCACTGGAATTTGCCGTGGCGGCAAGCTGCCTCAAGCACACGATTGAGGGGGACTACAACCAGGTCAGTGTGGACGAGGTGAAAAAGCTCGCGGGCGGCGACGGAAGCGGCAGAGTGCAAAGATAAAGCACGCGGGCGGCGACGGCAGAGTGCAAAGATAAAAAGCGCGCCGGGGCAGAGCTTTTGCGGCGCGCAACAAAAAACACCCGGAAGAATTCCGGGTGTTTTTTTCCTTATTTCTGATCAAACGGGTCCTCTACGGAGGAGTCCCGCTGCTCTGTTTTCGTTTTTTCTTCCAGCACTGCTTCCACCGGGATGTCGTGCCGTGCCGCGTCTGCCTCCTTGGCAATGACCTCGGCAGAGTTCGGCGGAATCAGGCGCAGATGGCGGCAGAGCATCGGTACCCAGGTGTAGGCAAAATACCCGGCGGCAAAGGTGATAAACGCCCAGACCCACTGCTTCCACGAGGTGTGCATCAGATCCACCAGCGGGTTGGTGAGGACGCATTTTTCGATGACGATGACCGGTGCCACGAAAATCAGTGCCACGTTGACGCTTTGCAGCTGCCTCGGGAATCGCTTGATGACGTAGCGTAATCCCTTGGAAAA
>CAKSPL010000023.1 GCA_934481325.1 uncultured Eubacteriales bacterium
CCGCGTCCCAGTCCGGCGTTCCGAAGGACGGTGACCTGAACCCCCTCAAGGGTACGGACGTCAAGTTCAAGATTATTGAGACCAAGGATCAGGGTCACAAGGCCATCGGCTCCATCCGCGTGGTGGCAAGAGAAGAACGCCGCGCAAAAGAGGAGGAGTTCTGGGCAAACATCGAGGAGGGCAAGGTCTATACCGGTGTGGTCAAGAGTATGACCTCCTACGGCGCGTTTGTGGATCTCGGCGGCGTGGACGGTATGGTGCACACCACCGAACTCTCTTGGAAACACATCAAATCCCCCGCAGAAGTCGTTTCCGTGGGCGAGACCCTGACGGTCTACGTCAAGTCCTTTGATAAGGAAAAGAAGCGCATTTCTCTCGGCTACAAGACCGAGGACACCAACCCGTGGGTGCTCTTTACCTCTCAGTATCAGGTCGGCGACGTGGTGCCGGTCAAAATTGTGAGCCTGACGCCCTTCGGCGCATTTGCCGAAATCATTGAGGGCGTGGACGGTCTGATTCACATTTCTCAGATTGCGATGACCCGGATCGGCAAGCCTGCCGACGTGCTGGAAGTCGGTCAGAGTGTGGACGCCAAGATTATTGAGATTGACAACGACAAGAAAAAGGTCAGCCTCTCGATTCGCGCACTTCTCGAAGAAGTTGCCGCCGCCGAGAACGCAATGCCCGAGGATCTTGCCGCCGAGGAAGCCCCCGCTGAGGAATAATCGGCAAAACATAAAAAGGGAACGCGATGCGTTCCCTTTTTATTTTTCTTCTCTGCCAAGCAAATAATCCAATGATACGCGAAAATAATCCGCAAACCGGATTAACGTTTCATAATCCGCCTGCCGCTCCATATTTTCGTACCGGGAAATCGTGTTCTGATTCATATTGAGGTCAATTGCCAGCTTCAATTGTGAAATGTTGTGCTGTTTGCGCAATTCTTTCAACCGGAATTTCATCGTTTTTCCCCTCCCCGAAATATTTTCGCCAAACTCTTGACAAAATTATACCAATATGGTATACTCAATATATCCCAATTTGGTATATAAGGAGGATTGTATGAAATTCTGTTCAATTTGCGGAAAAGAAATCAACAACGAAGCGGTTATCTGCCCTCACTGCGGTTGCATGGTGGAAACCGCGCAAAAAAAGCCGGCAACTACCGATGAGGTCAATGCCGGTTTGGTCATTCTTTCCGTGTTCTTTCCGATTTTCGGTTTTATTTATTGGGCAGTGGTGCACAAAGAAACACCGAAAAAGGGAAAAGCCTGTGGGGTTGCCGCGCTGATTACAACGGGTGTGACAATGCTGATCTACATCATCTTCGCCATCATTGTCGCCTCCACCGTCTCGGCAATGCTCTGATTCTCTGCCTTTTGCAAAAAAATCCGTTATTGGCGGGCGCAATTGCGCCCGCCGGTTTTTCCATATCCCCCCGGATGTGATAAAAAAATCGCAGTTTTTGCGAAAAGTAGATTGACAGCGCGAAAGTTATTTGCTATAATGATTTCAAAGAAGGCAGGTACAACTGCCGACATACGGGAGAGAGGTGACAGTGCGATGGAGATCGCGAGTAGTGCGTCGGATAAGAAAAAAGAACGGATGACGCAAGTCTGCATTGCCTATTGCGGCATTTTAAGCAAGCACAGCCTTTGCGCCACCAGTATCACCGCAAAATACATTTCGGAGGCGACGGGGCTTCACATTGAGCGGCTTCTGACCGGCGACCAGGGGGGCGAACAACAGATTGCCACCCGGATTGCCTACAACGAGATTGACATTGTGCTTTGCTTCCGCGACACGCGCCCCGGTTGCAGCCGCCCGGAGGCGGAGGAGGAGCTGCTCCTCAACTGTGACCGTTACAACATCCCCGTGGCAACCAATATTGCAACGGCGGAGGCACTGATTACCGCGCTGGATCGCGGCGATTTGGACTGGCGCAATTTCCTGAACCCCACAAGCGAATACAACCGCAACCGGAAGCACTGATTCCGGTCGGTCAGAACAAGCCCCCGCTACGGCGTGTACAGAGAGAGAATCGGCGGTGAGAGATTCTTCACAAGGTGCGGGCAGGTACCGCCTGACCGTTTTCAACTTCATATTTTCAATGAGTGAAACATCCGGGTGGAACCGTGCGGAAAAATCTCCACACCCCGGGCGGCGTTGCCGCCCGGGGTGTGTTATTTTCAAAATCAATCCAAAAGGAGACGAGAAAAATGTTAAAAGTAAATTTCGGGGAAAAAGAAATGCAGTTTGACGCCCCGCTGACCGTGTATGACGCGGCAAAAGCGGCGGAGTTGGCAAACCGCTCCGTGCTTGCCGCCAAGCTGAACGGCAAGGTTGTGGCACTGACCGAGGAGATCACGGGGGACGCCGATGTGCAACTGCTCACCTTTGCCGACGAGGAGGGGCGGCATGTATTCAACCACACCGCGTCGCATATCCTGGCACAGGCGGTCAAGCGGCTGTATCCTGCCACCAAGCTGACCATCGGCCCCGCCATCGAGGACGGTTTCTACTACGATTTTGACAGCGAAACGCCCTTCTCCACCGAAATGCTGGCGGTGCTGGAAACCGAAATGAAGAAAATCGTGAAAGAAAACCTGCAAATTGAACGGTTTGAACTGCCCCGCGAGGAAGCCATCCGCTTTATGGAGGAAAAGGGCGAGCCTTACAAGGTGCAGCTGATTGAGGAACTACCGGAGGACGCGGTAATCAGCTTCTACCGCCAGGGCGAGTTTACCGATCTTTGCGCGGGTCCGCATCTGTTTTCCACGGGCGCGGTCAAGGCAGTCAAGCTGACCCAATGCACGGGGGCTTATTGGAAGGGTGACCAAAAAAACAAGGTGTTACAGCGCGTGTACGGCACGGCTTTCCCCTCCAAGGAGGAGCTCCACGAGCATCTCGCGCGGCTGGAAGAAGCCCGTAAGCGCGACCATAACAAAATCGGGCGGGAGCTGGAATACTTCACCACCGTGGACGTGATCGGGCAGGGTCTGCCGATTCTTTTGCCGAAAGGCGCGCGCACCATTCAGGTGTTGCAGCGTTGGGTAGAGGATGAGGAGCAGAAGCGCGGCTATCTGCTGACCAAAACCCCTTATATGGCAAAACGCGAGCTGTACAAGATTTCCGGTCACTGGGATCACTATCTGGACGGAATGTTTGTCCTCGGTGACCCGAACGACGAAACCAAGGAGTGCTTTGCCCTGCGCCCGATGACCTGCCCCTTCCAGTATCAGGTGTTCCTGAACCGGGCGCGCTCCTACCGGGATCTGCCGATGCGCCTGGGCGAAACCTCCACGCTGTTCCGCAACGAGGATTCGGGCGAAATGCACGGGCTGATCCGCGTGCGGCAATTCACCATCTCCGAGGGGCATCTGATTCTCCGCCCCGATCAGCTGGAAGACGAATTCCGCGGATGCCTGGAGCTTGCCAAATACGTGCTGGACACCGTGGGAATGTTGGAGGATTGCACCTTCCGTTTCTCGCAGTGGGACCCGAACAACCGCGCGAAGTATATCGGCACCGAGGAGCAGTGGAACGAGGCACAGTGCGTGATGAAGCGCATTCTGGACGACCTTGGCGTCAAGTACAAAATCGGCATCGGCGAGGCGGCATTCTATGGGCCGAAGTTGGATATTCAGTATAAGAACGTGTTCGGCAAAGAGGATACCATCGTCACCATTCAGATTGATCAGTTGCTTGCCGAGCAATTCGGTATGGAATATACCGACCGTGACGGCAAAAAGGTGCGCCCGTATATCATTCACCGCACCAGCCTTGGTTGCTATGAGCGGACGCTGGCATATCTGCTGGAAAAATACGCCGGCGCATTGCCCACCTGGATGGCACCTGTGCAGGTGCGCGTGCTTCCCATCGGGGACGAGCATTTCGATTACGCCTATGCCGTCAAAGCCAAGCTGGAGGCGGCAGGAATCCGCACCGAGGTGGATGACCATAACGAAACCATCGGTAAGAAAATCCGCAACGCACAGTTGGAAAAACTGCCGTATATGCTGATTATCGGCGATAAGGAAACCGCAGAAGGTACGGTTTCGGTGCGCTCCCGCAAGGACGGCGACACCGGTGCCGTGTCGGTAGATGCGTTCCTTGCCGACGTCCTGAGGGAAGTTGCCGAAAAGAGACGGTAAAAAGCGCAGGGGAGTCTTTTGCAAAAAGACTCCCCTCCCCCTCGTATAACCTTTGAAAAGAGTGAATCGGCGCGCCATCGAAACCCGCCGCATCACCGAAGCCTCCGCTCTGCCGGAACCCGCTGTCTCGCCGAACCACACTGTCTCGCCGAAGCTCGCTGTCCCCCCCACCGGAGCTATTGCCGCCGCCGGAACCCGCCACCGTGTTTCCGCTTTTGGCCACAACTACCCGCAAAACCCGAAAAACGAGGTACAAAAATGGGAATTGCCCTTCAAAGCCGAACGATTTATATTCTTGCGCAAATCATCAGCATCCTTGGAATGGCACTGAATTGTTTCTCCTTTCAGCAAAAAAGAAAATCCGTGCTGATTTTGATGCAGGCGTTCGGTTCCATTCTTTTTTCCGTGCATTATTTCCTGCTCGGCGCACCGCTGGGATTCCTGATGAATATCGCCGGAGCCGTGCGCGGGCTGGTGTTTGCCCTCACACACCCCGGCAAACGCGGCAACCTTCTGCGTATCGGGTTGTTCTTGGTGCTGTTTCTTGCCGCCTATCCCCTTGCGTTTACCTGGCTCAAAGCAGAACCGACCGCACGCAACCTGATTGTGGAAACGCTCCCCGTGCTGGCAATGTGCCTTGCTACCGTCTCTTTCGGGCTTTCCTCGGCAAAGGGTGTACGGCGCGTGATGCTGTTTGTCCCCCCGCTCTGGCTGACCTATAACGCGCTGAACCGTTCCATCGGCGGCGTTATCAGCGAATCCATCGGTCTTTGCTCCATCGTTCTCGGGATTATCCGCTACGACCTTGGCAAAAAGAAAGAACAGCCGGAACCCCGCCCCTGAATGAACCGATTACTCACGTATCGGCAAACGCGCATCCCCTCAGTGCCGCCCCTCCCGCTACGAGAGCAAAAAAGAAAAGGAAACGCCAAAGGCGTTTCCTTTTCTTTTTTGAGCGTTACAGATGCACCACGCCGGATACCTTGGAGGACTTCACGATGCGGGTCTCCAAATACGCCACCAGCTGCTCCGGATTTTTGATATATCTTGTATCCACGTCCCATTTTCCCACGCAATCCACAATGATATTTCCGTAGTGGAACAATTTTCCCCACAGACTTTGCTCCGTGGATACGGAAGTCACTCCAAGAAATACCGCCTGCCGCATTTTGGTATTAAGCCAGCCGCTTTTGACAATAATTTTATCGTCATAAAATTCCAAACGGTATTTTTTCACGGTAACGGTACGAAAAATCTGCACCACAATCGGCAGAACCAAGAAGCAAAGCAGCACGGTCCAAAAGCTCCACACCGACCACGCGCTTTTTTTCGCAATGTAATTTGGGGTCATAGAAACAATCTCCTTTTTTCCAATATTCATACCATAAAATTGGTACATAGAAATTATATCGCAAAATAATTGGTATGTCAATAGATACAGAGAAAAAATATGGTATGTTGTTAAAAAAAGAAGAGGTTTTCAATGAACAGGATCAGAAGTCTGAGGGAGGATCGGGATCTGCGGCAGCTGGATGTGGCAAATGCCGTGGGGATTGATCAGCGTTCCCTTTCCAATTATGAAACGGGGAAAACAAATCCGGACAGCGAGACGGTGGTAAAGCTGGCTCGCTTTTTTGGGGTGACCTGTGACTATTTACTGGGGGCAAGTGACCACAGCTTTCAAAACCCGCGCGCGGTCATCAAAGAATTGGAAGATATAAAAGTAAAGTTGGAAAAAATAGAAAGATATTTAGAAAATTTATAATCCCGTTTTAGAGAAATGTCTGCAAAAAGCCCTTTCCGGGCAAGATTGCAATTTTCAATGCAAAAAAGCGGCGGGATTTCCCGCCGCTTTTTTCGGTGCCGCTTTTCGTATCACCTTCCCTGCCGCCTTTCCCACCGACCTTCCCCGTCGTTTTCCGCGCCGCTTCCCCTGCCGCCTTCGCCGTCTCCCGCCGCCGCTTTTTTAACCCCGCTTTTTGCGCCACTTTCGCCGCCTTTCACCGCTTTTTCGGTGCCGCTTTTCGTATACCTTCCGGGTGTCGGCTCCCCGCACCGCTTCCCCTGCCGCCTTCCGTGTCGCCTTTCCCACGCTCCCGCGGATTTTTCAAAAATGTGTACCTACCCTCTTGACAAAACTTCTTCCTTTTTCTATAATTATGTCAATCATTGATATAAAGGAGAACATATGGCAAACCCGGAGCAATACAAAATACGCCTGGAAAGTCTTTGTGCCGTTTACACCGCCCTGCGGCAGACACCGCTTCTCACGCGGCGGGAGCTTTGCGATGCGCTGTCACTCAGCTGGGGCGGCATTTCCGAATTATGCGCGACACTGCTCCGATGCGGCGCAATCACGGAGCAAAAGGAGTCGCCGTCGTCCGCCCGCGGGCGCACCCCGGGTGTACTTGCCGTATCGGAGCGCGCCCGGTTTCTCGGCATCGACATCAACCAAATGGGCATCTCGCTGTGTCTCACGGACGGATACGGCAACGAAATCCGCCGTGAAGTGCCGAAAGCACCCATAACTACTCCGGGGGAATTGACGGAGCGTGCCTGCCGTGCGGCGAAAGCCCTGCTCTCCGACTTGCCCCTGCCGCCGCTCGGCATCGGAGTTGCGATGCAGGGCACGCGTACCGGGAACGGCGCGTTTTGCGTTTCGTTCGGTGGGGATACGCAGACGCTGAACCCTGCGGAAGCACTCCGTGCGGCGTGCGGGATTCCCGTTACGGTGCATCACGACCCCGACTGTATGCTCTACTCCCTTCCCGTGGACAAAACACAGGAGGGACTGCTGATGGTACGGTTGGATCGCGGTGTGGGGCTTGCCGTGTGCCGGAAAGGAAAGATCCTGAACGACGGTATGTATGAATTAGGCAAGACCGTTTTCCCCGAAAACGGAAATCTGATCGGTCTGGAAGAAATCGTTGGGAATGCCGGAAAATATGCCTTGGCAGAGGAACCCGAACGTCGGTGTGCCGGTAACGCACACCCGGATTCTGCGGAAATGATTTTTACACGGGCAGGCACCGCGCTCGGTGTCGCATTGGGAAATCTTGCACAGCTGATTCCGGTCACCGAGATTGCCATTTGCGGAGAGCTGGTCCGCGATGCCGATCGGTTTGTGCCGGTGATTGCCCAAACCCTGCAAAAAATCCTCGGGGAAGCCGCCCCGCGCCTCTCGGTACACCGGCTCACCGATGCCGCACTCGGTGCGGCGCGTTTCGCGTGCAGCGAGTTTCCGGAATATCTGCACAAGGCAGATGCGGATCCGCTTGCGAAAATTCTTTTTCCGTGGGAAAGTGAGGCGTTATGATGGGAGTTGCCCTTGAAAGCCGTACCGTTTTGATTCTCGCGCAGGCAATCAGCATCCTGGGGCTTGTGCTGAACTGCCTTTCCTTTCAACAAAAAAAGAAAAAAATTCTGATTCTGTTTCAGTTTTTCGGAGCAATCCTCTTTTCCGTGCATTATTTTCTGATCGGTGCGCCGTTGGGGTTCCTGATGAATGCGGTCGGCACCGTGCGCGGGCTGGTGTTTGCCTTCACGCACCCGAAAAAATGCGGAAATCTTTTCCGCATCGGGGTCTTTCTGGCACTGTTTCTTGCGTCCTACCCCCTTGCTTTTACCCTGTTCGGAACCGAACCGACGGCACGCAACCTGATTGTGGAAGCGCTGCCTGTGGTGGCAATGTGCCTTGCCACCGTCTCTTTCGGGTTGCCCACGGCGGCAGGAGTGCGGCGCATTACGCTGTTTGCCTCTCCCCTCTGGATGACCTATAATATTCTGAATCGCTCCGTCGGCGGTATTCTCAGCGAATTGATCGGTTTCTGCTCGGTCATCATCGGGATCATCCGCTACGACAGGCGGGAAAAGGAGCAAAAATGAAAACACAGTCCCTGTGCGGCACTTGGCAACGCCGCGTCGGCAAAGGAACATTTACCCCCGTAACGGTGCCGTTTTCGGCACTTCCGCAGGGGCATACCGAATATGTGCGCGAATTTGATACGGAAGAAACGGGCAACCGTATCTTCCTGCGTTTTGAAGGAATTACTTACCGCGCAAAGGTCACACTGAACGGGAAACACCTCGGAGATATGCTGCCCTATGTGCCGTATGAATTTGAGGTCACCGATACGGTTTTGCCGCGCGGGAATTGTCTGCTGTTGGAGATTGAGGACATCTCCCCGCATTTCGGCCCCACGGAGGGGTGGGAAAATTACAGCGGAATCATCCGCGAGGTGTCTCTCTTGTATCGGGAAGCGGCGTGGATTGAGGATGTATTTTTTCACTGTGAGTTGCAAAACTCATACCGTGATGCCACTTATTGCGTAGAACTCACCTCTGTCGGCAATCTCCCCGCCGAGGTTATCCTCTCCTTTGACGGGCGGGAAGTTGACCGTTTTACTGCCGCCGGAAACGGAAAAACCGTAAGACACCTGCAAAACGTGCGGCTCTGGTCGCCGGAGAATCCGACGTTATATACCCTGACGGTGCGACTTTCGGGCGAAAACGGCGAATCGGACCGGCGGGAACTGCAGGTCGGGTTCCGGGAGTTTGTCTGCCGGGGGCAATCCTTTTATCTCAACGGAAAACCGACCTTTTTGCTGGGGGTCTGCAAACACGAAATGGTAGGGGAAAGCGGACACGTGCCGAGCGCGGAAGAGACGGAAAACGACCTGCTCACCATTCGTGCGCTGGGCTGTAATTTCGTGCGGCTTGTGCATTATCCGCATCATCCGCGCGTGCTGGAAATGGCAGACCGGCTTGGGCTGTTAGTCAGTGAAGAACCGGGGCTCTGGTGGTCCGACACGGCGGACGATGACGTGGCTGCGGGCAGCCTTGAGGTACTACGGCGAACAGTCCTTCGTGACCGCAGTCACGCATCGGTTGCTTTCTGGCTCTGCTTCAACGAATGTCGCTTTACCCCGAAATTTCTTGCCGACAGCGCGGCACTCTGCCGCGCGCTGGATCCGACCCGTCCCGTTTCGGGCGCAAACTGTATGAGCGACGAAGAAACCCTGTATTATTACGGAATCTGCGGTTTTGATTTTTACACCATGCACCCATATGCCCCCTCCTTTGACCGTGCGGCAAAATCGGCGGAAATCCTTTGCGATAAGCCGCTGGTATTTACCGAATGGGGCGGGCGATACGTGCAGGATAACCCGGGGCTTTTGCGGAGCTTTATCGAGGAAATGCAGTTGCTTGCGCACACGCCGGACGGTGCGCCGCACCTTGCAGGGGCATTTTTCTGGTGCTTTGCCGAAATTCACGAGGTGGGGCGCGTGCGCCACTCCTGCATCGACGGAATCCTCAAAGAGGGGCTGGTCACCATAGACCGCAAACCCACCATGATTTTTGACGTGTTCCGCGAGGCGTGGAAAAGCGGAAAAGCCACCCGCCCCGCCTCCTCCGATTACGGCTATACCCCGCTTGCCGCAGTGGACGGCGTTCCGCTTTGCGGGAGCGGCGGAGCGGACTTTTCCGCCGTATGCGAAAAAGCCGTGGAGAATGTGCCGGAATCCTATATCCATATGAGAAAGCGGCAAATCAAGGTGGGACCCCGCCTGCAAAAAGAAGAACAGCCGGGGCTGTATGCCGTGCCGCTGGTGGCGGCACCGGGCGCACCCGTTGTTTTCACGGGGGACGCTATGGCAACCGCGCTCACGGTGGCAGGGCTGGTTACGGTGCCGGGTGGCTATCCCATCCGCGGTGCATACGGCGAACAGATTGCGGAAATGACCGTGTATCCGGAAGCGGGAACTCCCTTACGCGTTCCGTTGCGTAACGGAATGGAGGTTACCACCGCTTTCCGCACACTCGGCTCCTCCCGCATCCGTCCGGTGGCGCAGTGCGCCGCGCCGTTTGCCGTTTTTCACTATGACCTTAATTTTGAAGACTATCAGTTGCAGTATCTTACCCTGCCTCTCCCCGCAGGAAGCCGCGTACAGCGGGTGGAATTTACGGTTCAAGATGAAAAAGA
Source organism: uncultured Eubacteriales bacterium (assembly GCA_934481325.1). Taxonomy (GTDB): domain Bacteria; phylum Bacillota; class Clostridia; order Oscillospirales; family CAG-272; genus Firm-07. Next base: position 10,138 of record CAKSPL010000023.1, read on the forward strand.
CCTTTTACTCCTCTACGGCGTTTGGGCACAGCAGCCTGACCGAAAATCCGCGCCGCAAGAACCGGACTCAAATTCCCCTTGCCATCTGCACGAATGACCGGGGGAAAGTAAGGGCAACCCCGATTGCGCGGTTGTTCGGGGGTGCCGGAATCCGTATCGGGAATTGCAAAAAAAGCGACGGGCAAAAAGCCCGCCGCTTTTTCGTCCTTTTTCCGGCAATTGCCGATTCCGTCAGACGCCGAATATGGTAAGGTCCAACATATAGCCGTTTTTGGTAATCTTCATTCCGTAAGCCGTTTTTTCGGCAATGCTGAAAATTTTATCCCGGTCGATCCCCACACAGTGCGGAATGGAATTCAGAAACCGTACAGCCCCCGGATGAAACGAGGAGGTGGTGGCAAAAATCCCCCGTGTTCCGCCCTGCGCCGTCATCGCGCCGAAAAATTCCCGCACCTCCTTTTCGGTAACGGGAGCCGACTCCCTGCATTTTGCCTGCACCATCACGCGGTCACAAAAGCCAAGTCCGTCTCTCGTTTCAATGATAATGTCTACGCCGCCGTCCTCACTTCCGCCGGTCACGTCCAGGGAGAGCACCTCGCGCCCGGTCATCCGATAATGCTTTTCCAGGAGACCTGCTAAAAATTCCTCAAAAAACGCCCCGCCCCGCTCGTGCAGTCTGGCAAAAAACTCTTTTTCAAACGCCTCGCGCGGCATCGGTGCACCGTCGTTTTTCCGCGGGGGCTTTATCCGCATCCGATACACGCCGTCCTGCGCCTCAATAACCCCGGTGCGGGTCAGATCCGCCAATGCACTACCGGCAGAGGAACGAAGGATTCCGTCATCCTTTTCGGTTTTGGTCTGATC
>CAKSPL010000024.1 GCA_934481325.1 uncultured Eubacteriales bacterium
TTCCCCGCCGAGGATTACGCCACGGCAGTATGGCATATCGAAAAGGTATAAGAAAAAAAAACACCCCGGAACGCGAAAGCTTCCGGGGTGTTTTGATTTTGTTACAGCTCCTCCACAGACACCACGCCGCCGATCCCGGCAAGTGCCGTCATCAGCTTATCCTGCGTCATTTTGCGGGGCAGCTCCAACGAAAAAATCGCGCACGGGTTTTGCGTATCCGCGCCGGATTTGGTCACCTGCAGATCCCCGACCTGCACGTTGTGCGCCCGCATATATTCCGTCATCTCCATCAACGCCCCGACCTCGCGGTATTCCACATAAAGGTTCAGGGTTTTTGCCGTGGACATCACGAACCATTCCAAGCGGGAGAGCAACAGCTCCACCAAAAGAATCATCACCGTAGCAAGCACCGCCGCCTCTACGTATCCGGCACCGATGGCAAGCCCCACAATGGCGGCAACCCACAGTCCCGCGGCGGTTGTCAGCCCCTTGACCTGACGGCGACGGGTTACAATAATGGTGCCCGCACCGATAAAGCCGATGCCTGCAATCACCTGCGCACCGAGACGCCCGAGGTCGGTAAACATATCCATTTCCAGATACAGATACTGGCTGACCAGCGTGGTCATCGATGCACCGAGGCAAATCAGGATATGGGTGCGAAAGCCCGCCGGGCGACGCTTGTATTCCCGCTCAATACCGATCAGCCCACCGCAGATCATCGCAAGCCCCATCCGGATAAACGCACCCCAGATATGAAAATTCCCATCCGTAAAACGGATAAAATTCAGAAAAGATTCCATCGTATGCCCCCTTACAGTTCTTCAATGGCACGGATATTCTCCACGCCCGCCAATACCGACATAATTTCCGTATGCGTCATATGCCGTGGCAAGCGCACCGAAAACACGGCACTTTGGTTGACCCCGGGGGTTTTGTGCTTCTGAATTTCCACATCAAAAATGCGGATATCCTTTGTTTTGATGGCGGTAATGATGGCACCGAGGTCGTCAATGTTCGGAAACTCTACGTAAATATTCAGGTTCCGTGCGCGGGAAAGAATGGCACGCTCCATCCGACTGAACACGATAATCGTCAGGCTGATCAATACACAGCCGAACAACGCGCCCTCCACGAAACCTGCACCGATGCAAAGCCCCATACAGGCGGATGCCCAAAGCCCCGCCGCGGTGGTAAGCCCCTTGACCTGTTGCTGACCCGTTACAATAATCGTACCCGCACCGAGAAAGCCGATGCCGTTGATTACCTGTGCGCCGAGCCGCGACGCATCGGAATAATGCTGACCGTCAAAGTTGACCAGTTCATTCCAGTATCCGCCCACCATCATATTGAGGTACTGACTGATGAGCATTGCCAATGCCGCGCCGATGCAGACCAACATATGCGTGCGGAAGCCCGCCGGGCGACGCTTGCGCCCGCGCTCCAGTCCGATGCAACCGCCGCAGAATGCGGCGATGCCAAGGCGGAGCAACGCCACAAAAAACGCGTTGTCATATGTAATGACCCGTAACGGGTCCAAAAATGGTATCATCAGATTGCCTTTCCCGACCGCACGCTTACGCGGCGGTCAAAACGATTGATACTTCCAGGGTCTGTCCGTTCCGATAAACCGTCAGGCGGATACTTTCCCCTTCAAAATGGCGGTTCACTGCCGAAATCAGGTCTCTCGTATCCCGGACGATAACTCCGTCCGCGCGCAGAATCACATCGCCCACGCACAATTTGACCTTTGCATCGGCACCGTCCACATTCGTCACATAAATGCCGGTTTCCGGCATCCGGTAATAGCCTTCCATTTCTTCATCGGACGATGCAACGATTCCGGTTTCGGTATTGAGCATATACCACTTGTCTTTTTGCCCGCCGTGACCGGTCACGCCCATCAGCAGTCTGCCCTCGGTATACGGGCATTTTCCGGTAAAGGAGCCGCTCCGGATGATTTCGTCCGCCACTGTGCGCACCCCGTCAATCGGGAGCGCAAAGCCGACCCCTTCATACACCGTTCCCTGAACCTGCGCCACCTTCATCACCGCAACGCCGACCACTCTGCCGTACATATCGAACATCGGGCCGCCGGAGTTGCCCGGATTGATGCTGGCATCGGTCTGCACAAGAACCATCTTTTTTTCATAATTGCCGGAAGTATCCGTTATCGGCAACGCCCGCTTGGGGTCGGACACGGAGCCGAAAGTTGCCGTTCCCGCCATCTCCATCCGGTAAGGGGTGCCGATTACTGCCACCGCATCTCCGGTCAGCAGCGCGGCGGAGGAGCCGAAGGCTACGGGAGCGGGCGTTTTTTCCGGCGGGATTCTCAGCACGCCGATGTCGGAGTTTTCATCACTGCCGATCAGGCTTGCATCCAGTGCGGTGCCGTCCGCAAGTATCACCTGCACCACGGCATTTTCGGTACCGTAAAGATCCTCAATCACGTGGTGATTGGTGACGATATATCCGTCGGCGGAATAGACAAAGCCGGAGCCGATTACGGTTCCGCTGTCCTTTTTCACCAGAATGGTCACCGTGGATTTTCGCCCGAGATCCGCCACCTCGTTCGGGGTCAGCAGACCGCTTGTGCTGTCATACTCCCGCACGTAAACCGTACGCTCGGTATTAACCTGCCGAATAATCTTAAAGCCCGCATTGCCCAGTGCAAAGGTCAGCAACAGCAAAAGGATACAAGCCCCGCCGAAAATGCAGAACAGCAACGCAAAGGTCTTTTTATTGCCGCGCGATTCCCTGTCTGCCCCGGATTTTCCGTAATCAAAGGCAAGCACGGGCAGGGCCTTCTCCGGCATTGCCGGGGGCTCCCCGCGCCCGGAAGGCTCACTGCTCCCGGAAGATACACCGCTCTCGCCGGCTTCCACGCTCTCGCCGGCTTCCACGCTCTCGGGTGCTTCGCCGTTCCCGGCGGTATCCCGGTTCTCCGGGGCATTTTCCCCCGCCTGCGGCACAGTCGGCGTGCCGTTTTCCTGCGCGGCAGGCACCCCGCCCTCTCTTTGGGTGTCTCTTTCTTCGTTCATTCCGTTCCTTTCCGCAAAACTGCGTTCTCCCGCCCGCACAGCGGCAGGGTAAAATCAAACTGACAGTATTTCCCCTGTTCACTGCTGACGGTTATTTTTTCGTGGTGTGCATCCATTATGGTTTTGGCGATAAACAGCCCCAGACCTACGCCGCTTTTGTCAAGCCCGCGGCTTTTATCGCCTTTATAAAAGCGTTCAAATACAAACGGCAGATCCGCCGCGGCAATCCCTTCGCCCTCATTGTACACCGAAACCGTAACACGCCGGTCCCCGTTTTCGGTCAGCGAAACGCGCAACGCCCCGCCCTCTCTTGAAAATTTTACGGCATTATCGCAGATATTATACAAGATTTGATAGATTGCATCGTGGTCCGCCAGCACGATCATCCGTTCCTCATCGCATTCAAACGAAACGTCCAGGTGCTTCTGCTCGATTTTTGCTTCAAAGGAAATCAGAATCAGGCGTGCCATCTCACAGATGTCAAACGGCTTCATCTCAAATTTTCGATCCCCCGCCTGAATCCGCGAAATATCCAGCAGTGACGCCACAAGCCGCGCCAACCGCTGTACCTCGGTACGGATCAGCCCCAGATAATAGTTCTGTTTTTCCGGAGGAATTGCGCCCGAAAGGATATTGTCGATAAAACCGGAAATGGTCGTCATCGGGGTGCGCAGATCGTGCGAAACGTTTGCCATAAAGGTGTTTCGCATCACCTCCAGGTGAGAAAGCGAATCCGCCATATTGTTGAAGGCCACCGCCAGTTCCGCCACCTCATCCTTGCCGCGCACCGGCACACGGACATCAAAATGGCCCGAGGCAAATTCCTTTGCCATCCGGCTCATATCCCGCAAAGGGCTGATAACCCGTTCGGTAATGAGATACACCGCAACCAGTGCCGCCAGCATCACCCAAAGCGAACCCACGATCACCGTGCGCACCATCAGCGTAAGCAATCCGTTGAGCGCGGAGGAGGTGGCGCAGGCAAACACCGTGCCGCACACGTAGCCGTCCGCCGTATAAACCGGCGCGGTGTATACCAGCTGTGCGCTGTCAAACACGCCGTCAAGCTTCTTGAGTTCCGACAGCTCCACACCGTTATTGACCTCATCCATCACGGATTTCGGAACGGAAACCGTGGATTCCAGCCGCCCTGCGGTGCTCGCGGTTGCCTTGCGGAGTACGGTGCCGTCATTGCTGACCAGCAGAATTGTGATATCCTCCCCCGTGGCTGCCATAGCGGTAAGAATCCTGTCGGTATCCTCCGCGTTTTTTTCCAGCATTTTTTCAAAATCGGTGGAAAGGCTTGCCCCGGTCTGCTTGCCGAGAAAGTCCGCCGTGCCGTGCGCCGCGCCCGAAAGGAGATCCTTTTTTGCACTCAGCGCATACCCGTTTACCATAGAGGTAATGATTACCACCAACACCAGAAAGCTGACGCAGATAATCGACATAAAGGTGACGATGTATTTTGCAAATACGCTTTTGAACATTCCGCCCTCCGATAGTCTACCTGGAAGAAAATGCCGCCGCAAAGCGTTTTTGCGGCGGCACCGTCATCTTTTTGTCAATTGTAAAGTTCAAATTTGTAGCCGATGCCCCAAACGGTTTTCAATGCCCATTTGTCGGAAACGCCCTCCAGCTTTTCCCGCAGACGCTTGATATGTACATCCACGGTGCGGCTGTCCCCGAGAAAGGCAAAATCCCACACGTGCTCCAACAGCTGTTCCCGGCTGAACACGTGATTCGGGTTGGAAGCAAGACAATAGAGAAGTTGCAGCTCCTTGGGCGGAATATCCACCTTTTTGCCTTTCAGCTTCAGCTCGAATTTCTCCTGGCTGATTTCAAAGTTGTCAAACTTAATCACATCGCCGTCCTCCTGCCCGATATGGGACTGGTACCGGCGAAGCACCGCTTTGATGCGGGCGGAAAGTTCTTTGAGATCAAACGGTTTCACCACATAGTCATCCGCGCCCATTTCCAGTGCCAGCACCTTGTCAAACGGCTCCACCTTCGCGGAAAGCATAATGACCGGCTTGGAGGACTCTTTGCGGATCTCCGCCAGCATCTGCTGCCCGTCCATCTTGGGCATCATAATATCCAGCAGAACAAGGTCGGGGCTATTGGCTTTGAATGCGGAAAGACCTTCCACTCCGTCCGCCGCGGTGATGACCTCACAGCTTTCTTTTTCAAAATGGGTTTTCAGGATATCGCGGATATTCGCATCATCGTCTACCACAAGAATTTTCGTCCCTACCATTTTTTCCTCCCCTGATCCGCACAATGCGGAGACTGCAAATATTATTTTAATGTATTATAACATATTTTTCCCTTTTTGAAAAGGGGTTTTGAAAAAAAGATTGAAAAGAAAACTTTTTCCCTGTCGGCTCTTGTCAAAAAGGATTTTATGCGGTATAATGTTATGATGTATATCAAACCCGCAAAAAGCGGAAAAGCAAGGAGATCAAAATGAAGCTTGGTATCGTAGGACTGCCGAATGTCGGCAAAAGCACGCTTTTCAACGCACTGACCAACGCAGGTGCCGAGTCGGCAAACTACCCCTTCTGCACGATTGAACCGAACGTGGGCGTGGTAGCCGTGCCGGACAGCCGGATGGACTATCTGGCGGAAATGTATCACCCCGAAAAATACACCCCCGCCGTGATTGAATTTGTGGACATTGCGGGGCTGGTGGCAGGTGCCTCCAAGGGCGAGGGACTCGGCAACAAGTTCCTTTCCCACATCCGCGAGGTGGACGCCATTATCCACGTGGTACGGTGCTTCAAGGACGATAATATCATCCACGTGGACGGCAGTGTAAACCCGATGCGGGACCTGGAAACCATCAATATGGAGCTGATTTTCTCCGATATGGAGATGCTGGAACGCCGCATTGACCGCACCAAAAAAGCAATGAAGGGCGATAAAACCCTTGCCGCCGAAATCGCGGTGCTGGAAAAGGTGCAGGCGGCACTGGAAGCGGGAAATACCGCACGCACGGTGGAATTGACCGAGGAGGAACGCGCCGTGTTTGCCGACACGCCGCTCCTGACGATGAAGCCCGTGATTTACGTGGCAAACGTCAGCGAGGAGGAGGCGGGCAAGGAACCGACAGACAACCCGATGTATGCCGCTCTCAAAGCGTTTGCCGAGAGCGAGGGGGCGGGGATTCTCCCCGTTTGCGCACAGATCGAAGCCGAAATCGCAGAGCTTTCCGCCGAGGAGAAAAAAGCGTTTCTCGACGATCTGGGCATTGCCGAAAGCGGGCTTGACCGCCTGATTAAAGCAAGCTATTCCCTGCTGGGGCTGATCAGCTTTCTCACGGCGGGACCCAAGGAGGTTCGCGCCTGGACGATCACCAAGGGCACCAAGGCACCCGGTGCCGCGGGCAAAATCCACAGTGACTTTGAGCGCGGCTTTATCCGCGCAGAGGTGGTATCGTTTGACGATCTGTTCCGCATCGGCTCGATGAACGGAGTCAAGGAAGCCGGGCTTTTGCGCAGTGAGGGCAAGGATTACGTGATGCAGGACGGAGACATTGTGGTCTTCCGCTTCAACGTCTGATGCGCGCCCGCAAGAAAAAGCACGGAGCGGAGCGGATTGCCGCCTGCGCCGCGCTCCTGATCGAACACCCGGAATCCCTTGGCGGCGACCCGCTGGCGGCATTTCCGGAAAAGCACCCGGTACATCTGGAAATCGGATGCGGCAAGGGCAATTTTGCCTGCGGTATGGCGGCGGCGCACCCGGAAATCAACTTTATCGCGATGGAGCGTGTGGCGGATGTGGCGTGCCTTGCGCTGGAAAAGGCGCGGGACTCGGCAGACACCCGCCCCGACAACCTGCGGTTTCTGATCGGCAACGCGGAGTCAATTACCGAATGGTTTGCCCCGCACAGCATCGATTGCATCTATCTGAATTTCAGCGACCCGTGGCCCAAAAAAGGACACGCCAAACGGCGACTGACGCACCGTCTGTTTCTCGAACGCTACCGGCAGGTGTTGGTGCCGGGCGGAATTTTGCGCTTCAAAACCGACAACGTGGGGCTGTTTGACTTTTCGTTGGAGGAATTTGCGGCGGCAGGGCTTACCGTGAGCGATCTCACGCGCGACCTTCATCACAGCCCGCAAAATGAGGGCAACGTGATGACGGAATACGAAAAAAACTTTTCCGAAAAAGGGTTCCCCATTCACGCCGTAACCGTGCATTTCTGATACCGTTATGGGGGTAATTCCCCCAAAAAGGAGTTTTTATGTATCATATGGATGAGCTGGTTCTCGCCAACCGTTCCTTTCGCGCGTTTGACGAGAGCGTTCCGATTACCGAAGAAACGATGACCGAGCTGGTAGACCTTGCGCGCAGGGGTTCCTCGGGAAGAAACCTGCAACCGCTCCGCTACCGGATTCTCTCCTCGCCGGAGGACATCGGCAAAATGCTGGAAAACTGCCGTTTTGCACCCTCGCTCGGAAAGCAACTGCCTCCCGAGAACGAAAAACCGACCGGATTTATTCTGATTTTTTCCGACAGTGAGGCGGCAAGCCCCGCGGGGCTTGCCCTCAAAGACACCGGCATTGCCGCCGCAACCATCCTTTTTGCCGCGGTGGAGCGCGGCTTCGGCGGTTGTATGCTCGGTAGTTTCGACCCGGCACGCCTCGGCGCGGATTTTGAAATTCCCGCACGCTACACCCCTGTGCTTGCGATTGCACTTGGCAAGCCTGCCGAAACCGTGGTGCTGACCGACGCGCGAAACGGCAGTCTGAATTATTACCGCGACGAGGCGGGAATTCACTATGTCCCGAAGCGCACCTTGGCGGAAGTGCTGATCTGATATGGCGGAACCGCAAAAAACAAACGAACCCTGCGGGATTCTGCCGATTGACAAGCCCGCAGGGAAAACCTCGCACGATATCGTGGGGCAGATGCGACGGCTCTTTCACACCAAACGGGTGGGGCATACCGGCACGCTGGACCCGATGGCTACCGGCGTGCTGACGATTCTGATCGGCAGAGCCGCCAAAGCGGCGGAATACCTGATCTGCGACCGGAAAACCTATGTAGCAAAACTACGATTGGGGCTGACCACCGACACCGAGGATACCACGGGGCGCGTGCTGACCGAATGTCGCGACCTGCCGGGGGCGGACGCGGTGATTGCCGCGGCGGATTCCTTCCGGGGAATTTATGCACAGACTCCACCGATGGTCAGTGCCTTGAAGGTAGGCGGAAAAAAACTGGTTGACCTGGCACGGCAAGGCATCGAAATTGAAAGAAAACCCCGGGACGTGACGATTTTTGCACTGAACTGTGAACCGACCGAACGGGCGGATACCTATATCCTGACGGTGGAATGCTCGTCCGGCACCTACATCCGCACGCTTTGTGCCGATATCGGCAAAAAGCTCGGTTGCGGGGGCGCAATGGCGGCACTGCGGCGAACGGCGGCGGGCGGATATACCCTTGCCGACTGCCGCACCCCGGCGGAGGTGGAGGCGGTGCAGGAAGCCGAACGCCCCGCACTTCTCCTACCCGTGGAAAGTCTTTTTTCCTCGCTTTTCGCAGTACGTCTGCCCCCTTTTTACGAAAAACTGGCACGAAGCGGATGTGAAATCTATCAAAAAAAGCTCGGCACCGATTACCCCGTCGGCACGCGCCTTCGCGTGTGCGACGAAAACCGAAATTTCTTTGCACTGGGTGAAGTGCGGGAGTTTCCGGAGGGCAGTGCCGTCAAGCCGATCAAAATGTTTGAATTATAAACATAAAGGAGAACGCGATGAAGGATTTTATGGATGCGGATTTTTTGCTTCACACCGAAACGGCAAAGCACCTGTATCACGACGTGGCGGAGCATCTGCCGATTATCGACTATCACTGCCACCTCTCCCCGGAGGAAATCGCCAAGAATCGCCGCTATCACAACATCACGGAGGTCTGGCTGTACGGTGACCACTACAAATGGCGTGCAATGCGCTCCTGCGGCGTGCCGGAGCGGCTGATCACGGGGGATGGGTCGGACTACGAAAAATTCCGCGCTTATTGCAACTGTATGCCGAAGCTGATCGGCAACCCGCTTTATCATTGGAGCCACCTGGAGTTGCGGCAATATTTTGACTGCGACCTGATTCTGAACGAAGAAAACTGCGACGAAATCTGGCGGCTGACGGCAGAAAAATTAAGCACACCGGAGCTCAGCGCACGCAATCTGATTCTCTCCTCCGGCGTGGAGGTAATCGGCACAACCGATGACCCGGCGGATACGCTGAGTGCGCATACGGCACTGAATCACGAGGAATTCCCCGTAAAGGTAGTTCCCTCCTTCCGCCCCGACCGCGCCGTGGCGGTGGGTGCCAAGGGCTATGCGGAATACGTTGCAAAGCTCGGCAAAGCAAACGGTGTGGAAATTACCGACCTTGACTCGCTGTGCCGCGCATTGAGTGTGGCATTGGATCGCTTTGCGGCGGCAGGCTGTCGCGCGGCGGATCACGCCTTCAACGAGGTGTTTCGTTTTGTAAAACCGGACCCTTATCACGCCAATGAAATTTTTCGCCGCGCACTGGCAGGCGGGGAAATCGGCGAGGAGGACGCGGTACTGTTCCGCGCGCAATTGATGCGTTTCTTCGCCGGCGAATACACCAAACGCCATATGGTAATGCAGCTGCATTTCGGGACACTGCGGAACCCCAATTCCGTTATGTTCGGCAAGCTCGGCGCGGACACGGGCTACGACATTGTACACGGCGGCAACAGTATCGCGGGGCTTGCGGAGCTGTTGGATTATCTGAACAGCGCGGAAATTCTGCCGCGCACGATTCTCTACTCCATCAACGGGGCAGACAATGAGGCAGTAGCCGTGCTTTGCGGTGCCTTTACGGGATACGGAGACGGAGAACCGCGCGTGGTACAGGGCAGTGCCTGGTGGTTCTGCGACCGCATCGACGGAATGCGCGCACAGATGCGCAGTTTCGCGGGGCTTGCCGCACTCGGCAAATTCCTCGGTATGCTGACCGATTCCCGCAGTTTTCTCTCTTACCCGCGGCACGCCTATTTCCGCCGGATTCTTTGCGATCTGATCGGCGAATGGGTGGAAAACGGTGAATACCCGAAGGATGAAAAAGCACTCACCGCACTGGTCACAGATATCTGCCACGATAATGCGGCACGCTATTTCGGATTTGAGACAAATAAATAATCCGGCAAAGGATTGGTGTAGCAAAAGCACCGATTCCAAAACGGCAAGCACGCGGTCAGGGAAGCTCTTCAGCTTCCCTGACCGCGTGCTTTTGCATCTGACCGAAAACCCACACTTTGTGACGCTTTTTTTATAGAAACACCGCAGAATCGGTGTTATACTGAAGCCATCCGAAATCCGGAGGTGAAAAAATGCTCTTCAAAGAACAATTCCGGGGAGACGGCAAACGGGATTTTCTGTTTCCGCACTCCCTGAACAGACCCCTGCGGGTCTTGCAGATGACCGACATTCAGACCGTAGGACTGAAATGGACGCGCAATGCCACCCGTGACCGTCAGATTCGCGGTGCGTATTTCAGAAACGGCGTTTACGGGATGGAGGAGCGGGCATATGCACATATCCGTGCTCTGGTAAAGGAAACCGCGCCCGACCTCATCCTGCTGACCGGAGACAACGTTTACGGAGAATTTGACGACGCGGGCGTGATGCTGACCGAACTGATTGGGCTCTTTGAGGAAATCGGGTTGCCGTGGGCAATCACCTTTGGCAATCACGATCCCGAAAGCCGGATTGGCATTGATCGGATCTGCGCGGAATACGAGGCCGCGCCGCACTGCCTTTTCCGGCGCGGAAGCGTTACCGGCAATGCCAACTACTCCATTGGAATTACGACCCCGGACGGGGTGATTTTCACGCTGTTTTTGCT
>CAKSPL010000025.1 GCA_934481325.1 uncultured Eubacteriales bacterium
GGCAAACTGCGCGATTCTGCAACGGCTGTTGAAGTATCTGTATGAGGACAGAAAGCTGCGCGGTATTGTGCAGTCCGTCCGGCAGAGAATTGCCGACCTGGAGGAAAAGCTGAAAACTCCGGTACCGCGGATGAAGGTTGCGTTGATTCTGCTCTCGGCACTGCTGATTGTCGGCGGTGTGGTGGCAATGGGGCTGACACAGAAGAAATTCTTTTTGTTACTTACCGCAGTCGGTGCAGTGATTTTGGCTCTGACGATTGTGAAGGCACATAACGGCAAGGCAAAATGGCAGGCGTTTCTTGCCTCCTGTCAGGAACAGTTGAATACCGCAAAGGAAGACCTTGCCAAAGCCGAAGCGGATGTGGCAAAGTACCGCGAACAGGTGCTGAACCCCTACCTTGCGCTGATCGTACCCGACCGTTTCCCCGCAGTGTATTCGATGAATATCGAGGCGGTGGAGGTGATGCTTGCTATGCTGGTCAACCTAAGGGGCGACACGATGAAGGAAGCAATCAATCTTTATGAGGAGGCGGCATTCCGCACCGCAACCGGAAATATGATGGCGAATATGCAAAGCAGTCTGGCTTCCAGCGCGCGCAGTGCCGCACGCAGTGCCGCCGCAAACGAGGCTGCCGCGGTTTCCGCCGCCGCAACCGCCGCCAGTGCCGCCGCAACTGCCGCCAGCACCGCATCGATTGCAAAATCCCAAAGATCGATGGCACGCAGTGCAGAGCGCAGTGCCGCCGCAAACGAATCCGCCGCGCGGTCCATTTCCAACTATCTGCAATAAAGCCTTTTCCGAAAAAGAGGTGCTTCGGCACCTCTTTTTTTCCGATTTTGAAAAAGAACTTTACAAACCGCCGAAAAAATGATAAAATGAAACCAACATACTCGCGCACACGCGGGAAAGGCGGTTTTTTATGAACGGGGAAGCAATGACCAACGAGGAGCGTTTTATTTCTGTTTTCAAAAGCAAAATCCATCGGGAAGGGGCGGATAAGCTGTTGGAATTTTTGCTTTCCGACAATAGTGATTTCTTCACGGCTCCCGCAAGCACCAGGTACCACGGGGCTTATCCCGGGGGGCTTTTGGAGCATAGCCTCAACGTTTATGACTGCCTGTGTGACTACCTTGCCCGCCCCCGAGTGAAAGAGGTGTACGGGCTGGATTATTCGGAGGAGAGCATTGCCATCGCGGCACTGCTGCACGATTTGTGCAAGGTCAATTTTTATGTGGAAAGCACCCGCAACGTCAAGGAAAACGGGGTGTGGGTGCAGAAGCCGTATTACACGATTGACGACAAGCTCCCTTACGGACACGGCGAAAAATCGGTGTACATCATCACGGCGTATATGCGCCTGACGAGGGACGAGGCGTTTGCCATCCGCTATCATATGGGCTTTTCCGGGACAGAAGATAATAACAACGTGGGTGCGGCGTTTGCCAAATTCCCGCTGGCGGTTGCCCTTGCCACGGCGGATATGGAGGCGGCGTATTTCGTGGAGGGGACGGATAAATGACGCGTTTCCGCCTGCACCTCACGCAGATTCTGCTTTTTGCGCGATATCTTCTCCCGGTGCTGACCGGGCTGATTTTGCCCGTGCTTTCGGCATTTTACAACGTGTATTACTATCAGCTCGGCACCCGCTACGTACAGTCACTGTTTCATTTTTATTCCGGCACTTTTTCCGCGATGAAAAATTATCTGGGGGGCGGCAGTACCGGTACGGGCGCGTTTTACGCGTGGTTGACTGTGGGTGCGGTAATCGGCGTTCTTTGCTTTATCCTCGCCCTGACGCTTGCGGTATTTGCTTTTTTGCCTTCTCTCGCTACCTTCAGGGGCTTGCCCGCCGTGCGGGAAAAGCTGCGCTTCAAAATCCTGTTTCCGAATCGCATCTGTCTGTTCCTTTCGTCCTGTCTTTACCTGCCGGAGGCGTGGTACCCGCAGTATTTTGCCCGGGTCTGCCGCCGCGCGGGCGAGAGCGCGGAACTGATTTTTATGGAGGCGAATGTGCCGCTGATTGCCACGGCAGGGCTGACGGCAATCACGCTTGCCCTCACGGTTTACGCCCGCTTTGCGGAGAAAAGGGAACCGCGCTTCGACCCGTTTCTGCTGGGCGTTTCTCTGCCGGCAGAGGGGGAATCCGAAACCGAAGGAAATAAATAAAAAAGCCCCCGTACGGGGGCTTTTTTATTTAATCCTCGATAATCAGACCGTAATCGCCGTCCTTGCGGTGATATACCACACAGGGCTTTTCGGTTTCGGCATCGCGGAACACGAAAAACTGATGCTCCAGCAGGTTCATCTGCAAAATGGCTTCCTCCACCGACATCGGCTTTACGGGGAAGGACTTGGTGCGGATACGGAATTCGCCCTCTTCTTCCTCCTCCCGGTCGCCCGGTTGCGGCACAAACGCCCCGGTGCGCAACCGCTTTTCCAGCCGCGTTTTGTTTTTCCGCATCTGCCGTTCCAGCGATTCTACCGCCTCGTCAATCGCGTTCTGAAAGGTTTCCGCGCCTTCTTCACTGCGGAAAATGGTGCCGTTGTAAAGGATTGTGACCTCAATATATTGCAAACCGTGTCTGCAACTGTAAGAAACGATCGCTTCTGCGTCGTCCTCAAAGTAGCGGTCAAATTTTTCGAGTTTTTTCACGGTCAGGTCTTTGAGCGACTGCCGAACAGTCATTTGTTTTCCGCTTACTGTGATCTTCATAAAATGTACCGCCTTCCTGCAAGCGTGATGTGTTTCTGCTTGCACTCTTATTATAGCATACATTTTGTGAAAAATAAATAGTTTTTTTGAAAGTTTACAAAATTTTATGTGAAAATTACCCGCACCGGGTGACGGTGCGGGCGATTTTTTGTCGGTTAAAAATCCTTTGCCCAACGGATGGCAAGGTCTACCCAGCATTCGTTGTGGGGGTAGAGCGTGGTCTGCTTGCCTGCCGCGGTCTGCTCATTGCAGAGCGACAGCCCGTGCGGACCCTTGGGGAAAATGTGCAGTTCAAACGGGATGTGAGCCGCTACCATTGCTTCCGCCAGCATCAGCGAATTCTGCACCGGTACGCAGTTATCGGGGAAGGTGTGCCAGATAAACGCCGGCGGTGTGGTTTCGCTTACATGCTTTTCCAGCGAGAAGCGCGCGCACTGTTCCGGTGTCGGTTCTTCCACGCCGCACAGACGCTGAACGGAGTGCTTATGTGAAAGTTTCCTCTCATCAATGTCCGTGTTGATAACGGGGTAACACAAGATCATCCCGTTCGGGCGGGTATATCCTTCCGGTCTGCCCTCCCGGATGTCGGCAAGCTCGGGGATGTCCCAGAGTATCCCCGCGGAGCCGGCAAGGTGCCCGCCCGCGGAAAAGCCGCAGATATAGAGATGGTCGGGGTCAATGTTGTATTTTTCGGCGTTGTCCCGGATATGCCGGATGGCAAGTGCCGCCTGACGCAGGGGCTGAAAATCCTTTGCCCCCTCGCCTACCGTGTACCGCAGGATAAAGGTCTGAAAGCCCGCCGCCAGAAACTGCATCGCTACCGGCTCCGCCTCGCGGTCGGAGAGCATACCGTATCCGCCGCCGGGGCAGACAATCACCGCGCGGTGCGGGGCTTGATTCAGCTCTTCGCTGTTGGAAACACAAATAGGGGTCAGTGTGGCGTTTTCGTACGGAGTGAGTTTGATGGTCTCGTAAATCATAAGTTCTCCTTGTTTCAAAGGGCGTTTGCCCGGATTTCAGAGTTTAGCAGGTGCCACGGTGGCGCGCTCCACCAGCTTTGTCGGCAGGATAATATGGGTTTCCTCCTCGTTTTCTCCTTCCATTTTGGAGAAAAGAAGCTCCGCGGCGGCGTGTGCCATCGTTTTTTTTCGCACGCTGACCGAGGTCAGCGGGTGGGGGAATGCGTAGTCTGCGCAGATGTTGTCAAAGCCCACCACCGAGATGTCCTCCGGCACGCGGTAGCCAAGCTCCTCCAACACGGCAACCGACTCATATGCAAGCAGGTCGCTGAATGCAATTAACCCTGTGACGTGTTGCGTTTTGGCAAAAAAATCGCGGATTTTCAGGCGGTTTTCTCCCCCGAATACCGAAAGCGAAAGGATATGGGAGGAGGGGAGTGCGGCACCGGCTTGTGCAAGTGCCCGCCGCGCTCCCGCCAGCCGTTCTGCGGCACCCGAAATGCGGCAGTCTCCGTTGAAAAAGACAATTTCGCGGTGTCCGCGGTCCAGCAGATGCTTTGCCGCAAGATACCCGCCCTCCTCGTCGTCGCATACCACGTAATCGGTGCGCACACCGGGGGTATATCGCCCGATAAGCGTAAACGGCACACCGGAGGCTTTGAGATAGGTCAGATTTTTCGCGTTATCCGCTACGGGGCAGAGGATTACGCCGTCCGGGCTTTGCCCCAGCACCGCCGTGATGGCGGCGGATTCCGCCACCGGATCCTCGTTGGTGTTGAGAACGAATACCGTGTACCCTTTTTCCCGGAAAAAGGACTCGATTCCCCGTAGCATAATGGCAAAATTGGGGTTGCCGATGTCGGGGAGAATCACGCCTACCGTGCGGCTTTTACCGGAGCGCAGTCCGCTTGCCGCGCGGTTGCGGATGTAGCCAAGCTCTTTTGCCGCCGCCAGCACACGCTCTCTCGTTGCCACCGAAATATCGGTTTTTCCCGCCAGTGCGTGCGACACGGTATTGACCGAAACACCGGTTGCCGCCGCCAGATCCTTCAGTGTGACCCGCATTCCGCAATCCCCCCCTTCCCGAAGCTGTATTGATTATATCATATTGCACCGTTTTTTTCAAGTTTTTTTGCATATTTTCCGCTTTCCCTTGACAAAGCGGCACGGGGCGGATATAATGAGGAGTATCTTGAAGAGTAAATGCTGTGGCGTCAAGTGCCGACGGGACGGGGAGTTGCCGGTCGGACGAAGGAGAAATCTGCGGTCACGGTGTTGCATCCCGCTTCATCTCAAAAACAGGCAAAGCCGTGCGCGCTTCGGGTGTCTTTGGATGGCTGTCCTCTTTTTCCGGTGATTTCGGGAAAGGAGGATTTTTGTATGAGAAACAACAGAAGAAACGGTCGTTTGCTCCGCCTTACGCTGGATGCTATGCTGATTGCGCTTTACGTGGTGCTGAGCTTTTTTGCCTCGGTGCGTATTCCGCCGCTGATTAAAATCTCGTGGGCATCCCTCCCGCTCCTTGTCGCGGCATTGCTGTTTTCCCCCGCGGACGCGATTGCCGTGGCGTTTTGCGGCACGTTCCTGGAGCAATTGCTTTCCTACGGGATTACGCCAACCACCCCCATCTGGATGGCACCGCCGGTGTTTCATGTGCTGTTTGTGGCATTGCTCGCGCCGTTTTGCCGCAGGGGCAACCGTCGGGTGCGCCAAACGGTGGTGATTGCGGTTTCCGAGCTTTTCCTCACCTTGATCAATACCGCCGCGCTGTACCTGGATGCGGCGATTGTCGGCTATTCACTGGGGGCAATCACGGCAATACTTCCGCCAAGGCTCCTCAACGGTGCAATTCGTGCGGTGCTTTCCTCGATATTGGTGCCGATGCTCCTGATGCCGCTGACAAAGCTGTGCCGCCGGATGAATCTTTCAGCCTCCCGAAAGCCCGCCTATGCGGAGATGATTGCTTATGTTTTGGGGTATATCTTGGGGTCGGGTGCGTCGATTGTGCGGACGATACAATTGATGGTAAACGGCATCACGCAAAATCGTGTGATTGTTCCCGTAACCCTTCTGCTGACCGCCGTCCTGCCGTTGATTCCGGTATTGCTTGTGCATTTGCTCCGATTGCTGGGGCGGTGTGTTTTTTGCGGGGAAAGTGCCGACCGAAAGGCGATTGCTTATATCCACGCGCATCCGCGCCATCCGGAGGCCGTGGGGCTTTCCCGCATCCGGGAGCTACTGGGAAAATGCCATAACCCCCAGGACGGTATGCGTTTTGTGCATATTGCAGGGACAAACGGCAAGGGGTCTGTCAGTGCAATGACCGCCGCCGTCCTGCAAAACTGCGGCTATCGCACGGGGCTGTTTACCTCTCCGTATCTGCGGGAATTTAACGAGCGTATCCGGGTGTGCGGCAAGCCGATCCCCCCGCGCGCGTTGGCAAGACTGGTGGAAAAAATCCGCCCGATTGCAGATGCGATGGCAACGCCCCCTACGGAATTTGAACTGATTACCGCCATCGGCTTTCTTTATTTCAAGGAGAAGAAATGCGATGTTGTGGTGTTGGAGGTGGGGCTTGGCGGGCGGCTGGACCCTACCAACGTGATTGAAAACCCGGCACTTTGCGTGATTACGGGGATTGCGATGGATCATACCGCCGTGCTGGGGGATACCGTAGAGCAGATTGCCGCCGAAAAAGCGGGCATCATCAAGCACGGCATCCCGGTCGTTTGGGGCGGGGAAAACGAGACGGCACGCCGCGTGATAGAAGAGGCGGCGCAGGCGGCGGGCGCACCGTGCTATATCGTGGCGGATACCCCGATACGGAATGCGGAATTTACGCTTTCCGGCGTTACGATGGACTTTGGCGCGTGGCGGAGCATTCAGGTTCCCCTGCTCGGGGTCTATCAGGCAAGAAATCTTGCCACGGTGCTGAAATCCGTAGAAATTCTGCAAAGGCGCGGGTTTGACCTGCCCGAAGAAAAAGTGCGCCGGGGGCTTTCCTCGGTGCGCTGGGAGGGGCGGTTTGAAAAACTGCGCGGTCAGCCGCCGGTGTTTTTTGACGGCGCACACAACCCGCAAGGCATTGCCGCCGCACGGGAGGGCATCGAATGCTATTTCCCCGGGGAAAAAATCCTGGTTTTGACCGGGGTAATGGCGGATAAGGATCACGGAGAAATGGTGAAATGTCTTGCCCCGATTGCGGCACGGGTGTTTACGGTCACCCCGGAAAATCCCCGCGCACTCCCCGCTGGGGAATTTGCCGCCGAATGGCAGGCGGCAGGGGTTCCCGCTACGGCATATGAGCGGATTGGCGACGCGGTTTTTGCCGCCGTGGCGGCGGCAAAAAAAGCAGGGTAGCCGCTTTTTGTACTCGGTTCCCTGTATCTTTACGGCTCTGTCAGTGCCGCGCTTGCGGCATTGCGGCAATAAATAACGGTGAGTTCGTAACCATCCTCACCTAAAACAAAACTAAGGAGAAAAAAACAATGCAAAACACCAACAGGACCACAGCCAAAATCCGCTTTCTCACCTACTCGGCAGTGATTGCCGCACTGTACATCGTGCTGACCTATCTGGCACAGTTGGTGGGGCTATCCGGGCAGAACGCCATCCAGTGCCGCTTTTCCGAGGCACTGTGCATTCTGCCGTATTTCACTCCGGCGGCAATTCCCGGTGTAACCCTCGGGTGCTTTCTTGCCAACCTGCTGACAGGTGCGGCGTGGCCCGACCTTGTGTTCGGCACGCTCGCCACGCTGATTGGGGCAGTGGGAACCCGAATACTGCGGCGGTGGAAATATCTTGCGTCCGTGCCGCCGATTCTTGCCAACACCCTGATTATCCCGTTTGTGGTGCGGTATGCTTATACCAATGTGGAGGAATCTCTGCCGTTTTTGTTTCTTACCGTGTTTGCGGGAGAGCTGATTTCCTGCGGATTGTTCGGCACGCTGTTGCAGCTGGCACTGGATAAACGGAATATTTTCAAAGAGAATTAAAATACAGCCCCGCGCAGTCGGCGCGGGGCTGTATTTTTATCTCTGTATATCTCCCGTCAGCTTTTCGGCAATCAGATCGGAAAGGGCGCAAAAGTCTGTGGTGGAGAGCCGCTCCCCCCGGATGTCCGCCCGGTGACCCGCCGCGGTAACAAGCCGGATGCACTCCTCCTTGGATAGCTCCGGAAAGCCTGCCGAAAGGGCGTTTGGCAGGGTTTTGCGGCGTTGTTCAAATGCCGCTTTGATGGTGCGGAAAAAGACGGCTTCGTTTTTCGGGTGATACGGTTTTTCCTCGTACAGGCGAATCTGTACCACGGCGGAATCCACCTTCGGTGGGGGCAGAAATTTTGCGGCACTGACCCGAAAAAGCCGCGTTGCCTGCCCATAATATCCCAGCACCGCCGTAATCGCGCCGTAATCCTTACCTCCGGCAGGAGCGCAGAGGCGGTCAGCCACCTCGGCTTGCACCATCACCGTGATATGGCGGAAGGGCAGACGGCTTTCCAGCAGCTTCATCAGAATCGGCGTGGTGATATAATAAGGAAGATTGGCACACACCGAAACCGCACCTTTTTCAAAATACGGGGCAAGCAGTGCCGCAAGATCCGTTTTCATCGCGTCCTCTTCTATCACGCGCACGTTTTTGAAGTCCCCCAGCGTATAGGCAAGTGCGGGGATGAGCGTGCGGTCGATTTCCAATGCCACCACCTCGCGATGGCGCGCCGCCAGCTCCCGCGTCAGTGTGCCGATGCCGGGGCCGATTTCCAGAATCGTGCCGTCCGTCGTGTCGGTGCATTGCTCGGCAATTTCCTCTACCACGGAGCGGTCGGTCAGAAAATTCTGACCGAATTCCTTGCGGAAGCGAAGCCCGAAGGCTTCCATAATATTTTTCACGGTGCGGGTGTCGCAAAGATTCATAACTTCCTCCGTTTTCGGTGGTTTATCATCAAAAAAAGCACGCGTGCGCGTGCTTTTTTGATTTGGTGGAGACAGTTGGGATCGAACCAATGACCTCATGCATGTCAAGCATGCGCTCTAACCAGCTGAGCTATGCCTCCGTCGGCAGCCGTCGCTGTCACAGATGGCAGTATATCACATTTCGCGGAAAAATGCAACCCTTTTTTCAAAAAAAGTTGAAAAAAGTGCGTTTGACCTCCGGATTTCGGAGCTTCATAAAATATTAACAAATAAATTATAGAAAAAGCGGTACTGTTTTGTTCGTTTTGTGGTAAAATTATGATAATTTGGGGAAGAAGGTGTTTTGCCGAAAAACGGGTGTTTTTGGCGGAATCGAGCCTTTTTCCGGTTGGAGGGCAGTATGGAAAAAACAAATTCGCCGGCAAGGGAACGGCTCGCTTCCTTTTTTGATGCCGGAACCTTTGTCGAGCTTGGCGCGTATCTGCGCCGCCCCGGGCATCCGGAATCCGAAGCCGGTGTGATATGCGGCTACGGTGCGGTGGAGGGCAGACTGATTTTTGCCTTTGCCGGAGATGCGGCGGCAATGAAAGGCGCGGTGGACGCAAGCTATGCGGCGAAAATCGCGGATCTTTACGAAAAGGCAATCCGCGCGGGTGCGCCCGTGATCGGGATGTTTGACAGCGCGGGAGCCGTGGTGTTTGACGGCGCGGCGGCACTGGGGGGCTATGGCACCCTGCTTTGCGCGGCGGCAAATGCCAAGGGAAAAATCCCGCAGATTGCGCTGATTTGCGGCACTTGCGTCGGAACGATGGCGGCGGTAGCCGGATTGTTTGATTTCACCGTGGCGGTGAAAAACAAAAGCCGGATGTCCCTGCCGGCGGTTGCGGTGAAAAAAGATCGCACGGGCTGTGCCGAGGAGCTGTTTGCGGACGGCACGGCGGCACTGTTTGCCGAGAACGAGGGCGAGGCACTTGCCGAATTGCGCGCTCTGCTTGCCTACCTCCCCGATAATGCAAACAGCGGTGCGCCTGCGGATATCGGCACGGACGATATCAACCGCGCCCTGCCCGAGGCGGATTCCCTCGGTGCCGCCGAGGCATTGAAGGCTACTGCCGACAACGGTGCGGTGCTCACACTGTATGACGGCACGGGTGAGGAAACCAAGGTCGGCTTTGCGCTCTTTGGCGGGTGCAGTGCCGCCGTGATTGCCGTTGACGGTGCGCTGACCTTAGCAGGCGTGCGGAAAATGACGGCAATTCTCCGCTTTGCGGGCGAATTTGCCCTCCCCGTGGTCAGCTTTGTCAACTGCGAGGGCTTTGCGGCAGGAGAGGAGAATGCACAGATGCTTCGCGCTCTCCCCGAGCTGACGCTGGCTTGGAGCCGCACGGAAAATGCCAAAATCGTGGCTCTGACCGGTTCCGCCATCGGTGCCGGGTTCCTCTTTGGCGGCGCGCGGCGTCTTGGTGCCGATATGGTGCTTGCCCTTGGCGGTGCCGAGGTTTCGGCATTGCGTGCCGAAACGGGCGTGGCGTTCCTCTGGAACGACCGCATCAGTGAAACGGTCAATCGTGAGGCGTTGGAAAAAGAGTGGAAGGAAACCGTTGCCACGGCAGAAAATGCCGCCGCCACGGGTGAGGTGGACGACGTGATTCCGTGTTCGGAATTGCGTGCGAGACTGATTTCCGCCGTTTATATGCTTGCCGACCGGCAGATGCTTTGAGGTGCTTGATATGAACGGTGCAATTCTGGCGGCAGCCGAAATGAATTTCGGGCAACGCGCCGCCTATTTCGGCAGAATGATCCTCATCGGGATGGGAACCGTTTTTGTGGCTCTTACCATCCTGTGGGGCGCGTTGGTACTCTTTCGCCTTTGTGTGGAGGCTGCGCAGAAGCGCGGCAAAAAGTCCGCTCCTGCGGATTCCGCCCCCGCCCGTTCCGCACCTGTGACCGCAGAATCGGCAGAGGATCAGGGCGCAATCGTTGCCGCAATCACGGCGGCAATTTCCGCCACACTGGCGGAGGAAAACGGCGGGCAGGCTCCCGCGTTCCGTGTGGTTTCGTTCCGTAAAATCAATACCGCCAAGCGCGGCAGAAATTGAAGAAAGGTGAGGCAAATACAATGAAAAATTATCAGGTCACCGTAAACGGTGTTGTCTATCAGGTTACCGTGGAGGAGCTTTCCGCGGCTCCCGTTTCCCCCGCACCCGTTGCCGCTCCCGCGGCACCTGCCGCCGCCCCCAAAGCGGCTCCCGCCGCACCTGCCGGCGGCACGCCCGTGGCGGCACCGATGCCCGGAACCATCAATAAAATCAACGTCAAGGCGGG
>CAKSPL010000026.1 GCA_934481325.1 uncultured Eubacteriales bacterium
AAATGCAGCTGTATCGGCAGTGGTGCGAGAGCGGCGCGGCGGACACCGGAACAAAAAAGGAGTTGGAAGCCATCCGCCAGAACCCGGCGGAGATCCGGGACCGGTTTTATACCGATCTTGCCTTCGGAACCGCGGGAATGCGCGGGGTGCTCGGGGCCGGAACCAACCGGATGAACCGTTATACGGTGCGCAAAGCCACCGAGGGATATGCGCGGTTTTTGGAAAAGAATGACCCGAAGGCGAAGCAAAAGGGCGTTGTGATTGCGCACGATAACCGGCATATGAGCCGTGAGTTCTGTATGGAAACGGCAGGGGTGCTGGCAAAGCACGGAATCAAGGCGTATATTTTTGAGAGTCTGCGCCCCACGCCGGAACTTTCCTTTGCGGTGCGTTATCTCGGCACGTCCGGGGGGGTAATGATTACGGCGTCTCACAATCCGCCGGAATACAACGGCTATAAGCTCTATGACAGCGAGGGGTGCCAGCTGGTGCCGAAATATACCGATGAGCTTTCGGGTATCGTGAACGCGATTGACGATCCGCTCTCCGTAGAGTCCCTGACCGAGGAGCAGGCGGGCGATCTGATCGTGATGCTGGACAGCAGTGTGGATGAAGCGTATTACCGCGAGGTGATGAAAATCCGCCTGCACCCGGACGTGGAAAAAAACAACCTCAAGGTGGTGTATTCCCCCCAACACGGTACGGGAAACGTGCCGGTGCGCGAGGTGTTGCGGCGTTGCGGCTATTCGGTCACTCCGGTGGAGGAGCAGTGCTATCCCGACCAAGATTTCGTCAATACCAAATCCCCGAACCCGGAGGTTGCCGCGGCGTATGAAAAAGCAATTGAGCTGGCAAAGAAAATAGATGCCGACATTGCCATCACCACCGACCCCGATTGTGACCGCCTCGGTGTGGTGGTGAAACGGGACGGCGAATACGTGCTGATGAGCGGCAACCAGTCCGGTGCGGTTCTCCTTGACTATATCCTCTCCTCGAGGAAAGCGGCGGGAACCCTGCCCGAAAACCCCGTGATGTGCAATACGGTGGTTACCTCCACGCTCGGTGACCGCGTGTGCGACAAATACGGCGTGCGGGTGGTCAAAACCCTGACGGGCTTCAAATTCATCGGGGATAAGATTCACACCTTTGAAACCACGGGCGAGGCAAGCTACGTGTTCGGTTATGAGGAAAGCTACGGTTGCCTGATTTCCCCCATCGCGAGAGACAAGGACGCCGTGCAGGCATCCCTGATGCTCTGCGAAGCGGCGGCATATTATAAAGAACAGGGAAGGACGCTCCTGGACGTCCTTGACTCGCTGTATGCCGAGCACGGCTACTTCCTTGACGCGCAGACCAGTGTGGTGAAAAAAGGAGAGGACGGTGCGGCGGCAATTGCGGCACTGCTCACCGGGCTTCGCGAAAATCCGCCGAGCGAGGTGGACGGCGTTGCCGTGACCGCCGTGGAGGATTATCTTTCTCCCGAAATGCAGGCGGCGGGCTTTCCGCCCTCCAACGTACTGCGGTTCCTGCTGGCGGACGGCAGTTGGGTTGCGGTGCGCCCCAGCGGCACCGAGCCGAAGTGCAAATATTATTATTGTGTGGTAGGCACGGGAAAAGCCGACGCGGAGAAAAAACACGCGGCAATGCGTAAGGTGTTTGAAAAATAAACGCCCGCTGTGCCGGGCGGATAAGCCGCCCGGCACAGCAAAGCGCACAAGTTGACCATCATTTTTTTCGCGGTTTGCTAAAATTTGATGAATTTTTATCAAAGGTCTTGCCAAAAAGAAAAAAATGCGGTACAATAGAACAGGTTCCAAAAATCATTTCAAAAACGGAGGATTTTTACAATGTCTGTAAAAGTTGCAATTAACGGTTTCGGCAGAATCGGCCGCCTTGCTTTCCGCCAGATGTTCGGTGCGGATGGGTATGAGGTTGTTGCCATCAACGATCTGACCAGCCCCAAGATGCTCGCTCACCTGCTGAAGTACGACACCGCACAGGGTTCCTACCTTGGCAGAATCGGTGAGGACAAGCACACCGTAGAGGCTACCGAGGACTCCATCATCGTGGACGGAAAAGAAATCAAGATTTACGCCGAGAAGAACGCGGCTGACTGCCCCTGGGGTAAAATCGGCGTGGACGTCGTGCTGGAATGCACCGGCTTCTACACCTCCAAGGAGAAATCGATGGCTCACATTCAGGCAGGTGCCAAGAAGGTTGTTATCTCCGCTCCCGCCGGCAAGGATCTGAAGACCATTGTTTACAACGTAAACAACAACACCCTGACCAAAGAGGATCAGATCATTTCCGCCGCTTCCTGCACCACCAACTGCCTGGCTCCTATGGCAAAGGCTCTGAACGATTACGCGCCCATTCAGTCCGGCATTATGACCACCGTGCACGCTTACACCGGCGACCAGATGATTCTGGACGGCCCGCAGCGCAAGGGTGACCTCCGCCGCGCTCGCGCAGGTGCACAGAACATCGTTCCGAACTCCACCGGTGCCGCTAAGGCAATCGGTCTGGTTATTCCGGAGCTGAACGGCAAGCTGATCGGCTCCGCACAGCGTGTTCCTACCCCCACCGGCTCCACCACGATCCTGGTTGCCGTTGTCAAGGGCAAGGACATTACCGTGGAGAGCATCAACGCCGCAATGAAGGCTGCCTCCAACGAGTCCTTCGGTTACAACACCGAGGAGATCGTTTCCTCTGACGTCATCGGGATGCGTTACGGCTCGCTGTTTGACGCAACGCAGACGATGGTTGCCAAGATTGACGACGACACCTATCAGGTGCAGGTTGTTGCTTGGTACGACAACGAGAACTCCTACACCTCTCAGATGGTTCGCACCATTAAGTACTTCGCCGAGATCTGATGATCACGGAGAAAAGCACACCCGCCGCAAGGCGGGTGTGCTTTTCTTTTTTTTGAGGAAATGGCGGCGGGCGGTGGTTCTACCCGCGAGCAGTGGGGCGACCGGCGCGAGGAACGATGCGGCGCGTGAAAAAGGGTGGAAGCAAAGATTGTGTTCCCATCGCTTTCGTTTACGCCTTTGCCTGCTGTCGTGCTTGTGAAAACCGGGCGGGAGCGATTTTCGCTCCCGCCCGGTTTTTTACGGTGCTTCGATTTCGTGGAATACCGATTCCGGGGTTTCGCAGATGCGAAAGCCGTCCGCGGTTTCCTTGGAAATAAAGCCCTTGATCAGATCGGTGCCGATGACCGAGATGATATTGTCCCAAAAGCCGTTGATATTGTACAGCACAATCGGCTTGTTGTGGCGGTGCAGAACCTTCAGGGTCAGAATCTGAAAAAATTCATCAAAAGTACCGATGCCGCCGGGAACAATCACAAACGCGTCGGCTTTTTCCTCCATAATGGTTTTGCGCTCTGCCATCGTTTTGGTTTCAATCATTTCGGTGCAACGGTCAAAAACCGGCTCCATAGAATGAATAAAGCGCGGGGTTACCCCGATGATTTTTCCGTTTTCCTCCGCCATCCCGCGTGCGGCGGCACCCATCAGCCCGGTGGCTCCTCCGCCGAATACCATCGTATGCCCGCGGCGTGCGATGGCGCGCCCAAGCTCCTCCACACGGTCGATGTATGCCTTGTCGATGCGGTCACTTGCGGCTCCGTAAAGGGTAATATTCATAAAAGCTCCTTTCGTGGGTTGCCCCGTCAGTGTTACCTGTTTTCTTCGTTTGTTTCGTCCCCGGAGATCACGCGCGCCAGCTCGGCATCCTTGTTTTTGGTCCAAAGATAGCTCAGATGCACTTCCTTGCCCGCAAAAATGCGTTTCACATTCTGAATGTGCCGGAACAGAATTACCACCGATGCCACGGCGAGAATCGCCGCACCGAGCCAACCGTCTCCGGCGTGCAGGAGCCAGCCTGTGCCGTCACTGCCGAAAAACCCGTAGCACAGCGGCAGAATGACCGCCGCGGTCATCGGAATAACGCAGATATAATCGGTAACAAAGGCAAGCAGAGCCTCTGCCGCAAGCAGAATGAGAAAGAATCGCCAGTCAATCCCGATTGCCACTCCCGCAATGCAGGCAAGCCCCTTGCCCCCGCGGAATTTCATATAAACGGGGAAGATGTGCCCGAGAATGCAGGCGGTGCCGGCAATCACCGAGGCAAATGCCATTCCGCGGAACATCAGCGGCGCACAGAGAAATGCCACCGCCGCTTTTGCAATGTCAAGCAGTGCGCTGATGACGCCCACTTTCTTGCCCATCAGAATCATAGCGTTGGAGGCACCGGCATTGCCGGAGCCTTTTTTGCGGATGTCAAACCCGCGCGCCCTGCCAATCAGATAGGAGGGATTGATGCCCCCTACCGCATAGCCGAACAGTGCGCAAAACAGATAACGAAAAACCATAAAACCTCACATCGGCCGCGCATCCGCGGCATCCATTAGATAGATACAGTATACCACATTTTCTGCAAAAATGCAAGCGGTGACCGGATTTTGCCGTTTATTTTTCCTTATAATAAAGATAACAGTGACAAAAGCCCTCAAAGTCGGGGTCCGCAATCTGTGCGCGGAATTCGGCACACATACATTTGGTTTCGGGGGTATGCTCCCGCCGGCAGGGGCAGTAGCCCCCCGTCATAGCAAGCCCTTGCCGCACGGCTTTGACAATCTCCTTGTCCGGGTTTTCCAGAATGCGCATATTTTCACCTCCGGGATTGATTTTTCTCCCCGAATCGGGTATAATAGAATCAACCCGAAAAGGAGGAAAAAACGATGGCTGTCAAAATGTTGAACGAAACCACCTTTGATGCGGCGATTGCCGCAAACGAAACCGTTCTGGTAGATCTGTTTGCCGAGTGGTGCGGCCCCTGCCGGATGCTCTCCCCTGTGGTGGAGGCACTCTCGGAGGAACGCCCCGATGTGGCATTTTATAAGGTAAACGTGGATGAGTCACCCTCCGTTGCCGCGCGCTACGGGGTGTCATCCATTCCCACTCTGCTGTGTTTCCGGAACGGGGAGCTTGCCGAAACCTCGGTGGGCTTTGTACCCAAAGAGAAAATCGAAGCTCTGCTTTCAGTATAACAGATTGATAAAATAAAGTAAAGACGGTTGACAAAAGATTTCCGCGCGGGTATAATAAATTTATCAGGGCGGACACCGCCCGCTACACAAAGGAGACGGAACTATGAAAATTACAAAAGAAACCGTAATCGGTGAAGTGCTGGATTTCAACCCCGATACCGCACAGTTTTTCTTTGAAATCGGGATGCATTGCCTCGGTTGCCCCCACTCCCGCGGGGAATCCATCGAGGAGGCGTGTATGGTACACGGCACCGATGCCGCGGCTCTTGTGGATAAGCTGAACGCGTTCCTCGGCAACAACTGATATGACGGTTACGGAATTATACCGTGCGCTGTCGGAAAGGATTCCGGAAAGCTATTCGGCATCCTTTGACAATGACGGGCTTTCCTGCTGTCCGGACGGGACACGGCGCGTGCGCCGTGTCCTTGTTGCGCTTGACGCAACCGAGGAAAATGTACGGACAGCGGCGGAAGGGAATTACGACGTATTGCTGACGCACCATCCGCTGATTTTTTCTCCGGTCAGGGCATTGAACGGGGAAACGACGGTTGCCTGCAAGTTGCTTGCGCTTGCCACCGCCGGTGTGGCGGCAATGGCGTTTCACACCAGGCTTGACGCACTCCCCGGCGGGGTAAACGATGTGCTGGCGGGGCTGTTCCGGCTGACGGAGGTTACCCCGTTCGGCGTTGCCGGAGAGCCGCTTTGCGGGCGCATCGGCAATCTGCCGGAGGAAACGGAAGCCGCGGATTTTGCGGCACTGGTGAAGGAAAAACTCCGCACGTCCGCGGTGGTTCTTGCCGGGAGCGGAAAAATTCGCCGCGTGGCGGTGCTGGGCGGAGAGGGAAAGGACGACATCGGGGCGGCACGCGCCGCAGGTGCCGAGCTCTTTCTTTCCGGGCGGCTCGGTTATCATCGGATGCTGGATGCACCCGAGGAGGGAATGTGTATGATTGAGGCGGGACATTACGCAACCGAAGCCCCGGTTCTTCCCGTTCTGGCGGGGTTTGTGCGGGAGCTGATTCCGGATGTTGAAGTGAAGATTCTGGATTCTGCGGCGTTGCGCATTTTGTGAAAATACCCCTATACGTGATGAGAAAACCGCAGTTTTTCTGCGAAAAGGAGATCTTATGACCTATGTAACGGCAAACCTTTCCGGTGATCTTGAAAAGTTTCGCGCGCTGACCGAAAAACTGCACCTTGCCGACAGCGACGTGCTGTACGTGCTGGGGGACAGCGCGGATTACGGGGAGCAGACCGTGGAGCTCCTCACCGATATGAGTATGCGCGCCAACGTGTACCCGGTGGCGGGGGATCACGATTTTTTGGCGTTGCGGATGCTTTCCGGCTTTGAAAAAATGCTGAAAAGCGGTGCCGCGCCCGACCCCGAATTTGCCGCGGATATGATGGCGTGGGCGGCGGACGGCGGCAAAGCCACACTGGACGGCTATCGCGCACTGGACGCGGAAATGCGGGAGGGGATTTTGGATTATCTTTCCGAGTTTTCGCTGTTTGAAGAGGTTACGGTCAAGGGCAAAAGCTATGTGCTGGTACACGCCGGTATCGGCGGCTTTGATCCCGCGCTTTCCCTCGACGAATACGAGCCGGAGGACTTCTTTGTTCCCGCCAAGCCGGGGGAGCGGTTCTTCCCGGATCGGACGCTGATTGTGGGGGGCAATCCCACGGGCGGAAAAATCGAGCGGGAGGAAGGCGTCATCCGCGTCAACTGCGGCGTGAGAGAAAACGGCGTGCTGGGGTGCCTGTGCCTGGAAACCGATGAGGAATTCTATGTCTGAGTGCAATATCCCCCGGGACGGTATGCAAAAAGGGCAGTTTTTGGAGTTGGAGGTGACCGACCTCAACAACCTCGGAACGGGCGTGGGGCATCTTGCCGACGGACGCACGGTTTTCGTGCCGGGTGCCGTGGCAGGCGACCGGGTGCGCGCCGAGGTCATCAAGGTGAGCAAAACCTATGCCGTGGTGCGCCTTATTTCGGTCATATCCCCCTCCCCGTGGCGGGAAAACGGCTTTTGCGAGGCACCCGCCGGGTGCGGCGGGTGCGTGTATCGCCATCTGACCTATGACCGTGAACTGGAACTCAAACGAGAGGGTCTGGTACACATTTTCCGCAAGGCGGGGTTACCCGATGCGGAGATTGAACCCGTCCGAACCACCGGGCAGGTGCGGGGATACCGCAATAAGGCGGAGTATCCCATCGCCGAGGGGAAAGAAGGGCTTTACGGTGGATTTTATGCCGCCAAGAGCCACCGTGTGATCAAAAGTGCGTGTTGCAGTCTCCAACCGGCGGTGTTTGGGGAAATTCTTGCCGAAACCTGCCGCTTTTTTACAGAGCGTGGGGTGAAAGCCTATGACGAAACAACCGGAAAAGGGCTTTTGCGGCACCTGTACCTGCGCGAGGCAAAGGGAACGGGCGGGATTTTCGTGTGTCCGGTCATCTGCGGCAAATCGATGCCGGATGAAGCGGGCTATGTGCGGATGCTCCGGGAGAAATTCCCGCAGGTGACGGGGATTGCCGTCAATCGCAATGAAAAAAATACCAACCTGATTCTGGGGCGGGAATTCCGCACGCTATGGGGAAGCCCGTATCTGACCGATACGCTTTGCGGACTGACCTTTTTTCTTGCGCCGGGGGCGTTTTATCAGGTCAATCACGACGCGGCGGAGCTGCTGTACGGCATTGCCGCCGAGCGCGCGGGGTTGACGGGAAACGAATTGCTGTTGGATCTTTACTGCGGCGCGGGCACCATCGGGCTTTCGATGGCGGCGCGGGCGCGTGAGGTAATCGGCATTGAAATCGTGCCGGAGGCGGTGGAATGTGCGCGCCGGAACGCCGGGGCAAACGGCATCCGGAACGCTTCCTTTTACTGCGGCGACGCGGGCGACACCGAGGCACTTTTTGCGGCGGCGGAAAAAGAACGGGGGCGGATTGCGCCGGATGTGGTCATCCTTGACCCCCCGCGCAAGGGGTGTGACGAGAAATTGCTTCGTTTTCTTGCCGCGCGCCGGATTCCGCGCATTGTCTACATCTCCTGCGGGCCCGACGCGCTGGCAAGGGACGCGGCGCGCCTTGTTTCCCTCGGCTATCGGATGGGCGCGGTGACCCCGGTGGATCTGTTCCCCCGCACGGGACATACGGAGTGCGTGGTGTTGTTTGAGCCAAACATAAATCGTTACGGAAGACGAATGGATATTTTGGGATGAGAAAGCACTCAGATGAACATTTTCGGAAATGAAAAGAAATAGATTCAAACGCACCGTATCTTTTCTCTGCACTTGACATCCGTTTCAAAGAGTACTATAATAAATTGTAAAATTAAAAAAATTCAGGAAAAGAGGAACCGTTATGTACCGGATCGGGATTGACCTTGGCGGCACGAACATTGCCGCGGGGCTTGTAAACGAAAAATACGAAATTGTCCGCAAGGACAGCGTGCCGACCAATGCCACCGAGCGCACCTCCGAGGAGATTACGGCGGCGATTGCCGATCTTTGCCGCACACTGGTTGCGGGGGAGGGAATCACGCTTGCCGAGGTGGACGCCATCGGCATTGCCAGCCCCGGCATTGCCGACCACGACCACGGGCTTGTGGAATACTCCTGCAACCTGCCTTTCCGCCACTACCCTATCTGTGGGGAGCTGGCGCGCCTCACGGGCGTGAAGGAGGTTCACGTGGAGAACGACGCAAACGCCGCCGCATTCGGCGAGGCGGTTGCGGGTGCCGCGCGCGGTACCAAAAAGTCACTGATGATTACGCTGGGCACCGGTGTGGGCGGCGGTATCATCATTGACGGAAAGGTCTTTTCCGGCTTCAACTACGCCGGGGGAGAATTGGGACACGTGGTGATTCAGAAGGACGGAGCGCAGTGCAATTGCGGGCGCAAGGGGTGCTGGGAGGCTTACAGCTCCGCTACCGCGCTGATTCGTATGACTAAGGAGAAAATGGAGGAATGTGCCGCCACGGGACGCGAAACGCTCCTGACCGAGTATGCCGCTCAAAAAGGCAAGGTTTCGGGCAAGACCGCGTTTGACGCAATGCGTGCGGGGGATGCTGCGGCAAAGGAAGTGGTGGATACCTACATTTCCTATCTTGCCACGGGGCTGACCAATATGGTCAATATTTTCCAGCCAGAGGTGATTTCCATCGGCGGCGGTATCTCCAATGAAAAGGAGAACCTGCTGGCTCCGCTGGTTCCGTTGGTGCGCGCAGAACAGTACGGGGGGGGAATTGTACCGCTGACAAAAATCTGCACGGCAGAGCTCGGCAACGATGCGGGCATTATCGGTGCGGCATTCCTCGGAATCTGATCGGGTGAGTAAAAGGGACAAGAGCCGGCGGCTCCTGTCCCTTTTGCCGTGTTTTGGATACGGTTTCCATAACCGCAAAAGGCGGAGAACGGCTTGACATTTTGCGGCAACCGTGTTATACTGAGCCGTAGTCCGAAGGGAGATGCCGAAAGGAAGCGGAAAGCCGCACAACCTGCGATACCTCCTGCCGGGGAACACGGAAAGGAGAAAGAGAATGACAAACGAAGAACTGGAAAGCTGTCTTGCCGCGGCGGTGCGCGACCGTGACCTTGCCGAGAGCGAGATTCCTTCCATTGCGCTGTATGTGGATCAGATTCTCAGTCTGATTTCCGAAAAAAATGCCGACGCCGCACCGCGCTATCGCGAGCGGGAGCTGACCAAAACGATGATCAACAATTATTCCAAGGACGGATTGATCAGCCCGATTGAGGGCAAAAAATATTCTAAGGATCACATCGTGGAAATGCTGCTTGTTTACGCGCTCAAAAGCACGCTGACCATCGGCGAAATCAAGCGGATTCTGACCGGCGTGCGGGAGGAATGCGGGTTTTCGGGGAGCGATCTCACCGGGGCTTATCGCCGGTTTCTCTCCTGCAAGGAGGAAAACCGCACCCGCGCCGCCGAAACCGTGCGGGGACTTTTGCACGAGGATGCATTGGACATTGCCGACGACCGGGATTTTTTTGTGGCATTGCTGGATATTCTCTCGCTTTCCGCATATCTCAAGGCCGCCGCGCAGGAGCTGTTGACGGCGCGCTATGCCGACCCCGATCTTGCGGAAAAAGAAAAAAAAGAGCGGGAAAAGGCGGAAAAGCGCGAGCGCGAGGAAAAAGAGAAAAACGAAAAAATAGCCCGCAAGGAAGAAAAGGCAAAAACCAAAAAAGCCGAAAAGCCCGCGGAAAAGACGGCGGACGCGGCAATAACCGACTCCCCCGGTGCGACGGAAATCAAATCAGATAAGGAGAATTGAAATGACGGATTCCGGTGAAAAAATCAGGAAAATGGTTACCTTTGCAATGCTGCTGGCACTGGTCATCCTGTTACAGGTATTCGGCGGGCTGATTCCGATGCCGGGTGGCATCGCACCGACGCTGGCACTGATTCCGATCGTGCTTGGCGGTGTTTTGCTCGGCGTATGGTGCGGTGCGGCACTCGGTGCCGTTTTCGGGCTGATTACCGTGTTTCAGGCACCGCTGGGGGCATTAACCGCAGTATTGTTTACAGAGGAGCCGGTGCTGTTTGTTCTGATTGCGATGGGGAAGGCGATTGCCGCAGGCGCGGTGCCTGCTTTGATTTTCCGGTTGTTTCGCAAAAAGCATCCCTTTATCGGCGTTGTGGTTGCATCTTTGTCCTCTCCGATTGTGAATACCGCGCTGTTTTTTCTCGGCTCGATGACAATTCTGGACGCGTTTGACGTTTACATCACGGGAGCGGGACTCGGAAT
>CAKSPL010000027.1 GCA_934481325.1 uncultured Eubacteriales bacterium
GTATCATTTCCACCGCAAACCGCTCGCTGGTTTGCTTCAATTGTACCAATGAGGCAAATCTGGTCGGCAGAACCGAAACCGAGGAGGGCGGCGAGGAAGGCACGCAGGAGGTTCGCTATATGCCCGACCGTGTGGGCGGCATCGTTGCCACTGCGGAAGGCTGGAACGCGGGGGAAAATGCAACCGAAAACGAAAAACGCGCCTACGGTAACCTTTATTTTGAAGGCTGTGTCACTACCGGTAACCTGGAGGGCAAGGTGAAGGCCGGCGGCATTGCCGGCGGGCTTGGTGGTGCCTCCTGGTCGCACGCGCAATACGGTGCGGCGACGGTGCTGCACTGCCTGAATACCGGCAATATCACCCTGCGCGGCAATGATTCCACCACGGATCACTCCAATAACGCCGCAGGCGGTATAGTGGGCTATTTCTTCGGTGGCGGTACTGATTCCTACATTTATATGCAGTATTGTGCCACTTATGGCGACGTGATCAACAATACCAATGGGACGCACGGCAACGCCGCGTATTTCCTGGGTTACGCCAACTCTGCCCAGGCGGTAATCCGGTACAACATCGGTTCCGGCACGCTGAAGGGGCCCATCAATGCGGATAATGACGAAGGCATCGGCTACCCGCTGATGTACAACGGCAATGCAACCGAGGCTGCCCCGCAGGTGCGCGATAACTTTATCCCCCAAGGGCTGTTCACCTTCTATATCTTTGAGGAAGGCTCGCCCAATCAGCGCGGTGCTTCCGAGTATACCGCCGAGGAGCTTGCTTCCGGAGCACTGGTGGCAAGAGCCAATAACCTTGCCGGCATCAAGGAGGCATTCTATCAGGTGCTTGGCACCGACGCACGCCCCGTGACCGTAAAGAGCGCGGATAACGCGATGGTAAAGGCGGTGGGCGATACCTACGTCAACACCACCGAGGGTGACCCCGCAAAGCCGACGGTTACCACCGAAACCGACGAGCGCGGCTATATTCTGGTTAAAAACGAAACCGACTTTGTGAATATGGAGATCACCGGCAAGTACGTGTTGGCAAACGATCTCACGCTGACAAACGGCTATTCGGCACTTTACGGCTTCTGGGGTGAGCTTGACGGCAACGGCAAAACCGTAACCACCTCCGTGCCGATGTTTGACCGTATGGTCGGCAGCGCGGTGCACAACCTGACCGTCAGAGGTGAGATCAAGGCAACGGCGGAGGATACGCAGTCCCTCGGTTCCGTGGTGAGAACCGCGGAAAGCGTGACCCTCTATAACATCAAAAACTACGCCAATATCGATGCAACGCTTGCCAGCGGCACGCACGCGGGCGGCATTGCCGGCAACATCGGCAGCGGCACGCTGACCGACTGCGTCAACTACGGCACGGTAAGCGCAACTTCAAATGCGGGCGGTATGACATCGATTGCAACCGGACAGCTGATCCTGAACAACTGCGTCAACGAAACGGGTGCCGATATTACCGGTAACTCTCAGGTCGGCGGGCTGGTTGGCTGGTCGTACAGCTACATTTATTTCTATGACTGCGTCAACAACGCCACCGTAGAGTGCAAAAACAACTACGCCGGCGGCATCCTCGGCAGAAATATGGGTGAGTACGCAAGCACCACCGCTTCCAAAACCGTCTTTGCCCGGTTCTACCGTTGCGTCAACAACGGTGAGGTTCGCAGTTACAAACAGTATACGGCGGGTATTGTGGGCTACTCCAGCGGGAATATGTACGCAGAGGATTGCGTCAACAACGGCAAGCTGACCAGTACCGGCGCACAGAGTACCAGTGATACTACGAATAAAAACGTGAACGGCGGCGGTATCGTGGCGCAGTGCGCGCTTTCCGGCACGCTGATCCGTTGCGTCAACAATGCGGATATCAATCTGCCGAAGGGCAACGTCGGCGGGATTGCAGGCAAACTGAACGTTGCCACCTCCTCCAAAAATCTGACCTCCAAAATGATTGACTGCGTCAACAACGGCGCGATTACCGCACCCTATGCCTCCGCCGGTCTGCTTGGCAGATTTGAATACGGCACGCTGGAAGTGGAAGGCTGTGTAAACGAGAAAGCCGTTACGGTTACGGCGTCTCTTGCCGGCGGTCTGCTCGGCAATATCAGCGAAGTCAAAAATCCGGATAACAAGGTCACCGTGAAAAACAGCGTCAACCGCGGCGAGGTGAAAGCAACCGGCACGGCGGCAGGAATTGTCAGCTGTCTGTATGCAGGGTCACTGACGGTGGAAAACTGCCTGAATATTGCCGATGTAACCTCTTCTTCTTCCGGTATCACCGGCGGTCTGGTGGCAAGTGTTAACGGGAATAAGAAAAGCGCAGACGGCAAATCGTATGGCGGCAAACAGGCCACCATCCGTTACTCCGGCAGTATCGGTAACGTTTCCGGTGTCGGCCATACGGGCGGTATTCTCGGTTATCAGTTCGGCACCGGCACCAACGGTTCCGCAATCATTGAGTACTGCTTTACCATCGGCAACGTTTCCTCTACCACGAGCTATGCTTCCGGTATCCTCGGTTACTCCAACACCGATCAGTCGCAGATCAATTACTGCTACGGCTCCGGTAAGGTAACCTCCGGGAAAGCGGATTACAACGGCAACCCCTGCGCAAACGCAATTATGTGGGATAACAATCTGGCACTTGCCTCCTGCAAGGGCAACGTGTTTGAGGCGGATTACGCCCCCGCGTATATTACCGAAAAGGGCAATCAGGTTACCGGCGGCGCAGAGCTGTTTGACAACACGGCGGACTACGTGTTTGCCAAGGCAGACGTCGCTTCCGGTGCGCTGGCAGTGATGCTGAACGAAAAGTGCGGCAAGGCGATGTGGACGCAAACGCTCGGAACCGACGCTTACCCCCGTGCCAACGTAACGGGCGGCAAGACCGTAAGCGTGCTTGCCACCGAGGGCGAAACCGTGATTTACACCAACGGCTTTGTTTCGATGAACATCAACGCCGGCACGGATCTGACGGTGAAGTACTACTTCACGATTTCCGGCAACGTTGCCGCGCTGACCAATGCCCTGAATGCAAGCATCCGCCTTGGCGGAAAGACCGTAACGGTGCCTTCCACCGCGTGGAAGATGACCGAAACCGCGGCAGGCTCCGGCATTTATGTGTGCCAGAATTCCTGCGCGGACGTGACACCGCAGAGTATGGGCGAAACCATTGTGGCAACGCTCGGCACGCTGACCAACGAAAGCAACAGCATCAAATCCTATCTGCTGTCCCTTGTGGGGATGACCGATGCGGAAATGAAGACCGCGTTCGGTTATGAGGCAGATAAGGCTGCGGCTCTGCGCGTACTGGCGGCTGACCTCATCGTTTACGGTGCGGCGGCTCAGGCTTACAACGGCTATGGGCTGGAAACCGCCCCGATTATGGATGCCGCTACCGAAAAAGCAATTGCGGATTACCGCTCCGACGGTGCGGTTCCCACTGCGGAAAAGACCCTTGCAAACAACGGCACGGGTGCCACCTTCAAGGGTGCCTCCGTCCTGTTTGGCAGCAAAGTGAAGCTGGCGTTCCGCCTGGCCGACATTGCGGCAGGTGCCGTGGTGAAGCTTGGCATAAACGGCACGGAAGTGGAGCTGACCGAAACCGTGGCTACCGAAAACGGAACCTACTACTACACTCCCGAAATCAACCCCACGGCATACGGAACGGTTTACACCGTTACGGTTTATGTAAACGGTGTTGCGGGTGCTAACGCTACCTACAGCGTGAATGTTTACGCCGCCGCAATGCAGAACAGTGGAAACACCGCAATGGGTGCGCTTGCTGTGGCTCTGTATCACTATGGCGTGGCTTCCGCGGCATTTAACGCTTAAAAGGAGGAAACGAAGATGAAAAAAGAGCTTTATACCGCCCCTGTGGCAGAAATTCTCGTGTTCTCCGCAAAGGATTTGCTCCTGGCGAGTGCCGACCCGTTCCTTGGTGACGAGGATCAGTGGTAAACGAGACGAAGGCGCGTGAGAGTGCCGCGCGGCACTTCACTCCTTAAATAACACTTTTCTGTAAATGAAAAGAGTCTACACGGCTCCCCCGTTCGCGTTCTGCGGCGGGGGAGTTGTGTCGTTTACCCCGCCGCGCCGGAGGAAACTTTTCTCAAAAAGTTTCCTCCGGACTCCTTCCAAAATCTTTACACAACTCACGCCGCAATTTGGGCATACGAATCCAAAGCGTGAGAAGAGCTGCCGCATTACAGGAAAATTTTCCGGCGGCAGACTTCCTTTGTGTGAAAGGTTTTGGAGGGGGTCAAGGGGGTGCCTTTCCCAAAAGGTACCCCCTTGTGAATATTTCGTGAATTTGCGTACGGTCACCATAGCGTCACATTTTTCTGATACAATAAAGTACAGTGAGAAGTCAAGGGAGGATAAATCTGTGCTTTCTTTGAAAAACATTGTCAAAAATTATCAGACGGGTGACACGGTAGTTGCCGCGTTGCGCGGGGTGTCCATCGATTTTCGCGAGAGCGAATTTGTGTCGATTCTCGGCCCCTCCGGATGCGGAAAAACCACCCTGCTCAACGTGATTGGCGGGCTTGACCGCTACGACAGCGGCGACCTTGTAATCGGCGGGCGAAGCACAAAGGATTTCCGTGACGCGGATTGGGACACCTACCGCAATCACTCCGTGGGTTTTGTGTTTCAGAGCTATAATCTGATTTCTCATCAAAGCGTGCTTGCCAACGTAGAGCTGGCACTCACGCTTTCCGGCGTTTCGGGCGAGGAACGCCGCCGCCGCGCCGCCGCGGCACTGGAAACCGTGGGTCTTGGCGACCAGCTGAATAAACACCCCAATCAGATGTCGGGCGGGCAGATGCAACGGGTGGCAATTGCAAGGGCATTGGTCAACGACCCCGAAATTCTGCTTGCCGACGAACCGACAGGCGCGCTGGACACCGCCACCAGTGTGCAGATTATGGACCTTTTGCGGGAGGTTGCCAAAAAGCGGCTGGTGGTAATGGTGACCCATAACCCCGAGCTTGCCGCGGCGTATTCCACCCGCATTATCCGCGTGAAGGACGGCACCGTGGTGGACGACACCAACCCCTATCGCCCGGAAGAAAACCCCGAGGAAAACCCGGAAAAAACCGAAAAAAGCCCCCTGACGGTATGCGAAACGGCACCGGAAGCCCCGGAAAAGCCGAAACGGAAAACGCGTGCCAAGCACGCCAAAAAGACAAAACGCTCGATGTCGTTTCTCACCGCGCTCTCGCTTTCCTTTCACAACCTGCTGACCAAAAAAACGCGCACCGCGCTGGTTTCGGTGGCGGGTAGCATCGGGATTATCGGGATTGCGCTGATTCTGTCGCTTTCCAACGGGGTCAACCTTTATATTGCCCGCGTGCAGGAGGAAACACTGACTTCCTATCCCATTTCTCTGACTGCGGAAACCGCGGATTACGCGCGGATGATGGAGGCAATGGTCGGCACCGGCAAGAAAAACGAGCCGCCCGCCGACCCCGGCAGGGTGTATGTGGATGACTCAATCAGCAATCTTGCCGGCGCACTGACCAACGCCGCAAAAAATGACCTTGCCTCGTTTGACCGATATCTGACCGAGCATTGGGACGAAATCAAGGACGACCTGACCGCAATCCAGCGCAGCTATGACACGGAATTGCAAATCTACAACAGCACCGCAAAATACGGACTGGTGCAGTGTAATCCGATGGGTGCGCTTTCCAAGGTGCAGACGTATAACGGCGCGATGACGGCGGGAATGTCGCTGAGTATATTCTCCGAACTGATGCCGGGCAAGGACGGGGAGTTGATTAACCGCGCGGTGTTGGAGCAGTACGAGCTGGTGGACGGCAAGTGGCCGGAAAACGCAAACGAGCTGGT
Source organism: uncultured Eubacteriales bacterium (assembly GCA_934481325.1). Taxonomy (GTDB): domain Bacteria; phylum Bacillota; class Clostridia; order Oscillospirales; family CAG-272; genus Firm-07. Next base: position 5,868 of record CAKSPL010000027.1, read on the forward strand.
GCTGGTGGTGGATCGCAGTCACCGCGTGGCGAATGCAACGCTCTACACCCTCGGAATGCGTGATCCGAACGAGATGACCGCTATCCTGATGGCTCTGTTCTCCGGCGCGGAATATCAGCCGAAAACCGACGATATGAGCTTTGCTTTTTCGGATTTTTATAATCTGACGCTCAATCTGGTTTATCCCTCCGACTATTTTGCCAAAACCGGAAAATCCTATGCGGAAGCGGGCAAAACCTACCCCGTATGGCGGGATTTGCGCGAGGAGGACGACTTCAACGCGGGCAATCTCTTCAAAAACGGAATGGAATTGAAGATTGTGGGGATCATCTGCCCCTCGGAGGATGCAAACGGTGCCTCCATCACGGGCTCGGTTGCCTATACCTCAGCACTCTCCTCGGCGGTGCTGGAACAGGTTAACAACAGCGAGATTGTTTCCCAACAGCTTGCTACCCCCGGAATTGACGTGTTGACGGGTCTCCCCTTCCGCATTGAGGATGCCGACACACTGAGCGCGGCGCAAAAGCGGGAAGCCCTTTCGGAGTATTTCGGGCGGCTGACCCCTGCGGAAAAAGAAAAGCTGTATCTGACCATCAAAACCGCCATCAGCGAGGAACAGCGTGCCGAAATGCTGCGGGTGCTGAACGAAACCTTTCCTACCGTGGCGGAAAAACGCTCCTTCCTCGTGTGCCTTTTCGGCATCGGCAACAAGCAGGGCAGCCTGCGGGAAACCCTGCCGGACGGTACGGTCAACCCTGCCAACAAAGCCGCGGCGGCAATCCTGATGGCACTCTCGCCCGACAAATCCCTGGAGGAATATCAGGCGGCGGTGCCGATGTATGAGGCAATGTTCGGGCTGGACGGCGTGGCACTGACCCCCGGCAACGAAACCTATGACAACTATCTCTCGCTGGTGGAGGCGATGTATCCGACCGACGAAAAACTGACCTCCGCGTTTGAAAAAACCGCAATGACCACGATTGAGAGCTTTTACACTATGCAGAAGCGACAGGAGATTGCCACGGCAGCGGGTGAGCGTTACGCGGAAAAAATTCAGGCGGAGTGCCTTCCGAACGGCGAGCCGGACGATGCCAAAATGCGGGCGTATCTCGTTTCCTTTTATCAAAAGAGCAACAGTCTGCCGCTGTCGGTGATTGAGAGCTACGTAGCTTCCCTTCCGTTTTTCTCGCTGGACGAAAACGAAGTGACCCTGCCAAAGGCGTTTGCCGAGGCACTCCTTGCGGACGCCACACAAATGGCAACCGACGAGGCGTATCTCACCGAAACCACCGCGGCGATGTTTGACGAGTTCTTCGGCGCGATGGACGATGAAACCTACGGCTCCTATTACCGGGAGTATATGGAAAAGTCCGATTCCACGCTGACGGACAATCTGGAAGATATGGGTGCTACCAAGGGGCGGGACGCACTGGCAACCCTCAACCTTTACCCCGTGGATTTTGCCGCGAAGGAACGACTGACCGACTTTATCGCGCGGTATAACAGCACCAAGGAAAACGAGGAGGAAAAAATCACCTACACCGATCTGGTGGCACTGATGATGTCGTCGGTAACGGTGATTATCAACGCCATTTCCTACGTGCTGATTGCATTCGTTTCGATTTCGCTGGTGGTGTCGTCTATTATGATCGGGATTATCACCTATATTTCGGTGCTGGAACGCACAAAGGAAATCGGGATTTTGCGCGCCATCGGTGCATCGAAGCGGGATATTTCCCGCGTGTTCAACGCCGAAACGCTGATTATCGGCTTTGCGGCGGGACTGATCGGGGTACTGGCAACGCTTCTGTTCTGCCTGCCGATCAATCTGATTATTCACAAGCTCTCGGGCATCGGCACCATCAATGCCGTGCTTCCGGTGGCGGCGGCGTTTATTCTGGTTGCCATCAGTATGGCACTGACGCTGATTGCGGGCATCATTCCTTCCCGCATTGCGGCTAAAAAAGACCCCGTAGAGGCACTTCGCACCGAATAAGGGATAAAACAAGAGGGGACTTTTTGCAAAAAGTCCCCTCTTTACTTCCTTCAAAAAATTTCACACGGTTCCCGCCGACGTTGGGCGTGTGTACCCAAGGCGGCGCGGGCGGGTATTTTTACACGGTTCCCGCCGGACGTCTGGCGTGTGTACCCAAAGTAACGCGAAAGTTTTGTAGCCGCACCGCAGGTGCCGCAGGTGCCTATCAGCCCCGCCGCAGGCGGTAAAAAACCGCCTCTTTTTTTTCTGTCGGTTCCGGTTCTGCGGTTTCCGCAGGTGCCGCCTTGTCTGCCCCGTGTCGGCGGATGAACGCCGCAAACAGCACCAGTGCCGCCATACAGCAGATCACGTCCGCCGCAGGCGTTGCGCAGACGATGCCGTAAATCGGGCGAACCATATTCAGAATAAACATCATCGGGATGTCCAGCACGCCCTTGCGCAAGAGTGCCAGCACAAGGGATTTTGTCATATGTCCCGTTGCCTGGAAGAAGGAAATCACCGTGTATGCCCACGCCGAGAAGGGCGCACCCACGCACATTATTTTCAGGAACACGGTGCCGAACGCGTGCGATTCCGACCCGTTCGGAATAAAGACACCGATCAGTACGTCCGGAATCAGGAAGCACACGCCCATGCAAAGCAGGGACACCGTAACCGACATTGCGGCGGAAATATAGACCGTGTGCTTCATCCGCACGCGATTCCCCTTGGCGTAGTTGTAGCCGATGAGGGGCAGAACCCCCTGCGCCATTCCGCGCACGATGCAATGCGCCAGCATATTCACCTTTTTTGCCACGCCGATGCCCGCCTGCGTTGCCGTGCCGAATGCCGATATCAGATTGTCCAGCACGGCGTAGGAAATGTTTTCGCACAGGGTCATCAGGCACGCGGGAATGCCGATGCTGATCACGTTTTTGGGGATTCCGCCCCGGAACATATCGGGCGTGGGGCGCACCGAAAGCACCATTTGCCGCCGCCGGATCAGGATATAAACAACGTAATAAAGCAACGCTCCGCAGTTGGAAAACAAGGTCGCAAGTGCCGCCCCCAACACCTCATTGCCGGGGTTCAGAAGTACAAACATAAACAGCGGATCCAGGGCAATGTTCAGCACGCCCCCGATTACAATCCCGAGGCTTGCCTGAAACGAGCGTCCCTCTGCCCGCACCAGATGGGAAAAAAGCGTGTTGAGCGAGGTAACGCATCCGCCGATAATCACCGTAACCAGCAGGTAGCGGCACGCCTCGGGATGTACCGCCGAGGCGGAGCCGCCGAGTAGGTTGACAAAGGGTTCTATCAGCAGGAACGCCCCCAGCGAGTAGAGTGCGGTTACCGCAAAGCAGCCCCAAACGGCAAATGCCGCGGCGTTTGCCGCGTCTTTTTTTCGCTCCAGCCCCAGCAAACGCGAGATGACGCTGGCACCCCCCACGCCGAACAGATTGGAGATGGCGGAGAGGAACATAAACGCGGGCATACACACCGTGACCGCCGTAATGGCGGCGTCACTTTCGGTCAGCCCCACAAAAAAGGTGTCCGCCATATTGTAAATCACGAGGATAATCTGCCCCACCACCGACGGGAGTGCCAGGGAGAGGATGGAACGGATCACCGGGCTTTCCTCAAATAAATATTTTTCTTTTTCACTGCTTCTCACAGGATTCTCTCCTTTCTGCGGTTCGGTGGCAGACCTCGTCCCGGAGAACCGGGCTCGGGTATTCTCCGTCGGACGGGCTTTCGGCGCACGGCTCCGTTGCCGTGCTGTGATAGGTTTTCTGAATGGCACCGATCAGCTCCTGCAACGGTGCGTTGCCCGGGCGGTAAAGAATGCGGACACTGCGGCAAAGGTTCATCCCCTCCGGGCGAACCGCGGCGATTTTGCCCGCCGCCGCGTACGCGGCGCACGCCTTTTCGGAAAGCACGGAAACCCCGTACCCTCCGGCAACCAACCGCACGATGGTATCCACGCTTTCCACCTCCATCATCACGTGAAGGGAGGATTCCGGAACCCCCGCACTGATCAGCCCGGAGTGGAACAGCCGCCCCGTGCCGGAATCCCGCGGCTTTAAGATCAGCGGTTCCTTTTTCAGCTCGGAAAGGCGGATGAACCCCCGCTTGGCAAACACGCTGTCGGGCGGTACCGCCACGCACAGGCAATCGGTGTCCAATATCACCTCGCACAGCCCTTCGGGGGAGCCGGCACCCTCCACCACTGCCATATCCAGCTCCCGCGCCTCCAACATCCGGAAAAGCTCTTCCGCTACCCCGGTGCTGACCCGAAGTTGCATCGTGGGTCTTGCCGCCGTGATGGCGGCAAGCACCCCGGAAAGCACAAAGCTTTCGGCACTCGGGGTAATGCCGACCCGGAGCCGCTCCTGCCCCGAATCCGCGCCTTGCGCTTCCCCGGTGATCTGCCGGCGGGCGGATTCCAGCCTTCGGATGTATTCCGCCGCCTCCAGACACGCTTTTGTGGGAACCGGCACATTTTTTACGGTGGTAAACAGCTTGGTGCCAAGCTCCCGCTCCAGCGCGCGCATCTGTTGTGAAACTGCCGACGGCGTGAGGGAAAGCTCCCGCGCCGCCCCCGCATAGCTCCCGCAACGCAAAACCGACAAAAGCGATTCCAAGCGGCGGTCATAACGAATCTTTTCCAGCATTTTTGGGTTCTCCTTTCCCGAGGATTTTCTGCTCCGTGGCTCCCGGCACATCGTCATCGTCCTCCTCGTCATAAGTGTAGGCGTTGCCGGTATAAATTCCGAACGCACACTGCATTGCACGGTTGTCGGTTTGCAACAGCAAACGGATGTCTTTTTTCATACCGAACCACTCCCCTCTTGACAGAATTGCGGAAATATATTATAATCATAGCATCATTTCCGATAATGTCAAATTATGATTTTGTTTATGTGTATAAAGAAATGTAATACAAGGAGGGGCGTATGGTAGACGATAAGGTGTATAC
>CAKSPL010000028.1 GCA_934481325.1 uncultured Eubacteriales bacterium
GGCAAATGCCGCAAGCGTCCAAAGGACGACCGACAGCAGGGAAAGAAGAATTTCCCGGCTCTCTCCACTGCCGCAGAACGCGGCGCGCGCCAGAATCACCGAGGGGTAAAAGGGCAAAAAACGGCACACGGTTTCAAAACCGCCCATCGTGTCCATCGGCATCCAACAGCCGCCAAGGAACCCGGCACCCGTAATCAGTGCCGAGGAAACCCCGGGCGCGGCGCGGTCATTGAGCGCAATGCCGAGCAGAACCCCGCAGAAAAGGAAGAACATCAGCGGCAGAACCCCCGCAAGCACGGCAAGCGGCACGCCCCAAAACGGCACCTTTGCCACCGTCGGCACCGTGACGGGCGGATAAACCGAATAATCTATCGCCTTGGAGGCAAACAGGAAGCTCCCACCGGAAACCGACCCGTCGGGGCAAAGAAAGATTGCCGCGCCCGCAAGATAGGTAATCAGCAGCTGTGCCGTGCCGATGGCAAGGCAGGGCAGGGCATATCCGAGGATGAAATCCGAGGTGCGAAGCGGCGCGTTGAACAGCCGGGAGAGGAACGCCCCGTTCCGGTCCCTGGAAACCAGCAGTACCATAAACAAGAGATCAAATGCCAGTGAAAACACCGCCACACCGGGAATCAGGGCGGCAGGGGACATCCACATATCCCCCTGACTGTGCTGAATGATGCGGAACGCAATCAGCAAAAGAACGGGAAACCCGAGGCAGAATACAAACGAAATGGGGTCGCGCAGAATCTCCTTGGTGTTGCGCCGCGCAAAAGCAATACTTTTCATTGTTCCGCCCCCTCTCCCGTGCAAAGCCGCACAAAGGTTTCTTCAAAGGAATCCGTCCCCGCGCGGGCGTTCAGCTCCGCCACGGTGCCGGCGGCAATCAGCTCTCCCGCCCGCATCACGCCGATTCGGTCGGAAAGGGCTTCCGCCTCTTCCAGATAATGCGTGGTCAGTACCAGCGTCATTTTTCCGCGAAGCGAGCGGATCAGCCCCCATAATTCACGCCGTGCGAGAATATCCAGCCCCAGCGTCGGCTCATCGAGAAACAGCACCTTCGGCTCGGAAATCAGCGCCATCGCCACCGAAAGGCGGCGTTGCCACCCGCCGGACAAAACCTTTGCCCGCCGCCCGGCTACCTCGGAAAGCCCCGTGCGCTCCATCATTTCCTTCGCCGCTTCGTCTGCGGCACGGCGACCGGCACCGTACAGTTCCGCCATCAAGGCAAGGTTTTCCCGCACCGTGAGATTCCCCGCCACGGCGGTTTCCTGCGGGGAAAGCCCCGTTACCTCCCGCACGCCTGCCGCGTCACTCACGATACTGTGACCCATCAGGGTCGCATCTCCCGCGCTCGGGCGCGCAAGACTTGTCAGCATCCGAATCACGGTGGTTTTGCCCGCCCCGTTGGTGCCGAGCAGGGAGAAAAATTCTCCCTCCTTTACGGCAAGTTCCAGCCCCTTGACTGCCACCTTGCCCGGGTACTCCTTGCGAAGCCCCTTACATTCAATCGCATTCATCGCTATGCTCCTTTTCCGATGTGTCTTCGCCGTCCGGCTCCTCCGGGGCGGCAAACGCCATTTTGGCAAAATCCAGCAGTGCCTCCTGCTTCATAATTCCGATGCCCTGATTGATGTCTCCCAGCACGAGGAGCGTATCTCCGGGCTTGATATCAAACACCTCACGGCACTGCTTGGGGATGACAATCTGCCCCTTTTCGCCCACGCGAACCGTGCCGAACACATATTTTCCGGGATGTGCCTTGGATTCCATCGGGTTTCCTCCTGTCCAAAAGTATGAAAAGTATAACTTTTCATACAAAGTATACTCCGCCTGCCCCGGTTTGTCAAGGGAATCCGGCAAAAAAATGCCCGAATTCGCAAAAAGTATGGAAACGGCGTGCGAAATATGTTATACTGAATACAGGGCGTTTTCCGCCCGCAACAAAGCACCTGCCCAAAAAAGACTGAAACGAAAGGAAAAATCGGAATGAAGTTGCAATACTGGGGCACTGCCGCAGCAGAGGGCGTGCCGGCAATCTTCTGCCTTTGTGAAAACTGCAAAAAAGCCCGCGCATTGGGGGGTAAAAACCTCCGCAGCCGCTCGCAGGCGTCCATTGACGACACGATCTTAATCGACCTGAACGAGGACACCTACTGGCACGAAATCCGCTATCAAAAGGACCTGGTCAACTTCCGCCATCTGCTGATTACCCACACCCACCCCGATCACCTTCAACCCGACATTTTCTATAACCGTGTACACGGGTTTTGCCATACCGGAGGCGAGGAAAATATGCTGACGGTCTACGGCTCCCCGCGCGTGACCGATATGGTCAGCAAGGTGATTCAAAATAACGTCAAAGGCTTTGAGGGGCGTCTTTGCACCCACACGCTTGCCCCGTTTGAGCCAACGGACATCGCCGGCTACACCGTAACCGCCCTCCCGGCACAGCACGCGGAGTGGTCGGGGCCTTACATTTATCAGATTTCCAAGGACGGAAAAACGATGCTTTACGGACACGATTCCGATGTGTTCGGCGAAGACGTTTTTGCCTATTGGAAGCAGAACGGTGTGCGTTTTGACTACGTTTCGCTGGATTGCACGGCGGGCACCACGCACATCACCTATCACGGGCATATGAGCTTTGAACGCAACCTGCAGGTGCGCGAAAAGATGACGGAATACGGCGCGGCGGACGAAAAAACCGTGTTTTGCAGCAATCACTTTTCACACAACCACGCCGCCTGCCTTTACGACGTGATGAAGCCGGTGGCGGAAGCACACGGGTTTCTGGTGTCGTATGACGGGATGAGCGTGGAGATTTAAGAGGTAAAGAAATGGAAGAAAGAAAACCGCCGGAAACGGCACCCGTGGCAGAGAGCGTGCCGGCAAAAACGAAAAACTCCAACCGCGGCAAATGGATTGCGCTGATCTGTGCGGTGGCGGCGGTTTTTCTGATTCTCGGTGCGGTACTGCTGGTGCAGAATCTGCGAAACCGCCGCCCGCCGGAGCTGGACGAAATCCGCGCCAGAATCGAGGAGCTGATTACCGCTTCCCGCCCGGTCAACGAGATTCTGTTCGGGGAAGGGGTTCCCACCTACGAGCGCGTCTATCAGCCGGAATACACTCTGCAAAAATATCAGTACACCTACAAGGAAAAGGAATATACCCGCTCCTGTTTTTCCTTTACCGACCGTGACGGGCGGGAAATTCTCAAATATCAGTACTGCATTGCGGCGGGCGTGGACGAGAACGGAGACGGAAAGGCAGATCATTACGAATACCCCGATCTGGAAAACGGCGGATTTCTCACTGTGGACTACGTAAACGACTATCGCTATGCCGAAATCTTTGAGGAGGAGCAAGAAAACGCTTTTTACCGCGGCGAACGGGAAAAGGACGGGCAGACCGTGCCGTACTGGCTGGTGCATACCGACTATACGGAGCCGTTTTATTATACCGAGGAGGACGACCTCAACTACGACTATATCAGGGAGGACGCCCCTTATCAGACGGTGGACGAAATCAAGCGGTTGGCAGAAACCGTGTATTCCTCCGGCTATCTTGCCTCGGTTTATGAAAGTCTGTTTACCGGCATTACGGTGTCGGAGGGGAATATGGGCACTCTGCTTGCGCGTTACGTGGAGATGGAAAAGGAGGACGGGTACGTGTACCTGATGAAATCTAACCAGTCCGCACCCATCAACGTGAAGCGGGTATTTGATTTTTCCACGATGCGCATTGTCAAACCAAGCAACCGGAATTACGTGAACGTGCAGATGGAAACCTATCTGGAAGGGGACGAGGCAAACCGTGTGACCGTGCGCGTTTCCCTGGTGCTGGAAAACGGACAGTGGATGCTGGATTCGCCCACGTATTAAATCAGGAGGAAAGAATGAAACAGCAATATGCCGTAACCGTGCGGATGTCCGAGGAGCTGATGCGCCAGCTCCTGTGCCTTTGCGAGGCGGAACACCGCACGCCGAACAATCAGTTTTTGCTGATGCTGCGCAATGCCGTGCAATACCACGAGCGCGCCAAGGGGCATATGGACCGCAAAAAACTTGCGGAATATGACCTGACCCCGTATGAGGAAAAATAAAAAAACTCCCTTTGCAAGGGAGTCCTTTTTTCACACCGTCAGTCGGCTCAGTGCAGTTTCCGGCGGTATTCGGCGGGGGTCATCCCCGTTTCCAACCGGAATTGTTTATAAAAATAGGAAGCGTCATAAAACCCCAATTCCTCGCAGATGTTTTCCACCGAAAGCTCCGCGGAGGCAAGCATCCGCTTGGCGCGGGCGATTTTTTGCCTGCGGATGTACGCAATAGGCGGCATCCCGACATTGGCGGCAAAAAGCCGGCGCATCGTGGCGGTGCTCATTCCGAACCGGCGCGCAAGCTCCGGCAGGGTAAAGGATGCCCCCAGATGTGCCTCGATGTAATCGGTCACGGCGGAAAACGGGTTGCTTTCCCGGTTTTTCCCCCCCTCCTGTACCGCCAGCTCGAGGAGCTGTAACAGCCGCCGCCCGGCACAAAGGGTTTTTCCTTTGGCAATTGCGTCAATCGCCACGCTCATATGCTGATATGCCACGCCGTCCTCATCCCGGAAAAGGCGCACCGGCTCCCGGAAAAGGGTCACCGCCTCGCCGTTCCGGTCAAACATACGGAAGTTGAACAGGAGAGTGTCCGGCTTTCCCTGCTCGCGCGGTTGTTCAAAACGCGCCTGATAGCGGGTGCCCTGCGGCAAAAACAGCAGATCGCCTGCCGTAGCGCGTAATTCCCGCCCGTCGGAAAAGGTGTACACCGCCTCCCGGCACAGAATCAGCGTCAGCCCGCAGTCGGGTCTGTCCTTGTTCAGATAGCTGAACCGTGCGCGGGTTTTCCAGGATTGGCGAATCCCCACAAAATCATCAAAACGGAAGGTCTCTTTTTCAAGCTCGGAAAAAGTCAGAATACGCAAGGTCATCCCCCCTCTCGTACCAATCATAGCACATTTGATTGTAAAATACAACAAAAATGCGGAAAAATACCTCGACTTTTTTGAAAAAATCCACTATAATGACCATAGTATGATGCGGTGCTATACCGAAGGAGGGCAAAAATGAAATTTCTCACCAGAACGATTTTGGAAGGCGGCTCCCTGCTGTGTTTCCCGCCGGACGCGGGCGAGCAGGTGCCGGACACCGGCAAGGACAGAGTCAATATCTACCCTGTGGAAAAGCAGGAGATTCTCGGCTTCGGCGGCGCGTTTACCGAGAGCAGTGCCTATACCTACGCACAGCTGGACGCGGCGGGAAAGCAGGCGGCAATGGAGCGGCTTTTCGGCAAAACCGGGCTTCGCTATAATTTCTGCCGCATCTGTATCGGCTCCTCCGATTTTTCGGTGGATCAGTACGATTACCTCACCCCGGGGGAAAAGAGTATTGACAGCTTTTCCATCGAGCGTGACCGCAGGTACGTCATCCCGATGATTCACGATGCGCAGGCGGCGGCAAGGGCGGCGGGGGAGGAAATCGTGTTTTTTGCCTCCCCGTGGAGTCCCCCGGCGTTTATGAAGGACACCGGCTCCCGCATCAAGGGCGGCAGGCTTCTGCCCGAATATCGCGAAATGTACGCGGAATACTTTGTAAAGTTTATCAAAGCGTACGCGGCGGAGGGGATTCGCATTTCCGCCGTCACCCCGCAGAACGAGACGCTTGCCCCCTCGCCGTGGGACAGCTGCCTGGTAAGCCCGGAGGAGGAAGCGGCTCTCATCCGCGCACTGTCCGCGGCGTTTGCGGCACACGGGCTGGACGTGAAGATTCTCGCGTGGGATCACAACAAAGGGCGGCTCTATCACCGGATGGAGGAAATTTATCGCGAGGTGCCAGACCTTGTAGCGGGCGCGGCATTCCACTGGTACTCCGGTCAGCATTTTGAAGAGCTGGCACTGATAAGAGAGCAGTATCCGGATAAGCTGTTGATTGCCAGCGAGTTCTGCAACGGGCTCGGCAGAAAGATTTTTGACTCCTACGGCAGTGAGCTGGTAGGCAATTTCACACACGGCGTGCAGGCGGAATGCGAATGGAACCTGATGCTCGGCACCGCCGGGGAACCGTATCACGACCGCGAGTTCGGCTGTTCCGCCCCCATCCATTCGGACGGGAAGGACCTGACTCTGCGGCGCAGTTATTTTGAAATGTATCTGTTTTCCCATTTCGTGCGCCGGGGGGCAAAATCGCTTGCAATCTCCTCCTTCCGAAGAGGGTTGGATGCCGCGGCATTCCGCAACCCGGACGGGCGGCTGGTTGTGGTGGTGCGCAACGCCACCGATAAAACCATCCCCTACCATCTTTCGGTGTTCAACCGCCTTTACTCAGTCTCCATCACGCCGGATACGATGATTACCTATGAAATCGAGGAATGACGCGATGAAACGGAATTATGTGGCACCCGCGGCAATACCGATGCCGTTTGCCGTGAAGGATTTGCTGAATGCCTCCGGCGAGGACATTGAAAACGATATTTTTGACGAGTAAAAAACGAAAGGAGCAACACGATGAAACGCAACCTCCGCAATTTTGTGCTCATTTCCCTGTTTATCCTCCTGTTTGTCTGCCTTTTCTGCCTTGCCACAGGGGCGGAATCCTACCCCGATGACGCCACTGCGGTCACGGCAGGGGCGGTTGCCCGCGTGGGTGCCGCCGGCGGCTCGGGCTATTTTCCCACCCTTGACGCGGCACTTGCCGCGACGGCGGATGGCGACACCGTAACCCTGCTTGCCAACACCACGCTGGCAAGCACCGCGGTGAGCAAAAAGATCACGCTGGACGGGGCAGGGCATACCCTCAAAAGCAGTGGAGTAACCGCAAGCTCAGCCGACTACTGGCTTACCGTGACCGGTGAAATCACTTTCAAAAACGTGCAGATCAATGCGGTGTATCTGTTTGCAATCGACATCAAATCCGGCGCGAAAGTCACCTTTACCGACAAAACAAGCCTTTGGGGCAACGGAACGGGAAAGCGCAATATTCTCGTGTATAACGAGGCGGGTGCCACGATGACCGTGGGTAAGGGCTGTGCGCTGGCGGTCAAAGATACCCCCACCAACAACGCGGTTACCGCCACGGTCAAAAACAGCGGTACGTTGCACGTGTACGGTGCGATCCGCAACCTCTCCACCCGCACGGACAAGTGGAACCGCTGCATCCACGGGGATTCCGCCGGCAAGGACGGGTTCCTCTATCTGTATGACGGCGGGCTGATTGAATTGCCCTCGGGCGGCAACAGCACGACGGGCGGCGGAGCCGTTTACACCAACGGCACGTTTGTGATGACCGGCGGCACCGTGCGGACAGGGTCAAACGCCAGCAACGGCGCGATTTATATCAATTCTTACGCCAAAGCGGGGTTGCATCACCGCATCACGGGCGGCACCATCGAGACCGCCTCCCCGCTGTGCGCCGTCAAACTGGTCACCACCACGGCGGATACTTCGTTTGAAATCGGCGGCACGGCAAAGATCATCACCACCGACACCGCCGCCGCGGCGTTTCTGCTGGCGGATACCACCAACGCGGCAAACGGCACGCTGACCCTCACGCTCTCCGGCACCGCCGCGCTGAGCAGTAAAAAAGAGGGCATCCGGCTGACCGGCAAAACCGCCGTGAATCTGAATGTCACAGGCGGCACGATTACCGCAATGCACGGCATTTTCGGCAATGACAAAAACACCCCCGTTACCGCCGTGTTTGAGGGCGGCAGTATCACCGCCGCGAACCGCGCGGTGTCGCTTAGTAACGGCAAATATCATATCACGTTCCGGGGCGGCACCTTTACCGCCACCGGGAGCGACAAGGCCTGCGTGTCCGTCCTCGGCGGTGCCAACTCCGGCTCCGAGGTGACGATTACGGGCGGGGAGTTTATCGCCAGGAACAATACGATGACGGCGCTGGCGCTCTGGGGGAGCGTGGGCGCAAAGGCAGCCCCGCGCGCGGAAGATATGAACGCCAATATTTACGGCGGCTATTTCTACTCCGAATATATTGCCTGCGTGCATGTGCAACAGGGCGCAGTGGCAAGCATATATGGCGGCGTGTTTGAAAACGCGGGCAGCAAGGGGGACGCCTCCCCCGGCAACGCCGTGCGCGTGGGGTACACCTCCAACGTGTCGGGCGAGGTGCATGTTTTTGGCGGCATTTTCTTCCTGCGCGGGCTTTACGGCGGCGTGTTCGGCGTGGTGGAATCGGCATCCTCCGCCACCGATTATGCGTATTGCGTACTGGATATTCAGGGCTATACCGCCGTGGGCGGCACGGGCGCGGTGCGCAACTACGGCACCAGCACCCCCCACACCGCGTGGGCGGCAAGCCGCAATCGCGGCACCCTGAACGCTCCCGTCACCGAGCGCGGTGTGCAGGTGCGCTATGTCACGGGCAGTACCGGGCTTCGTTTTGTCTCCTCCGTAAGCAAGGCAACCATCGAGTATCTCACCGGCATTGCGGACGCGGGCAGTATCACCTACGGCACCGTGATTGCCCCGCGCGACTATGCCGACAGCGTCAGTATCTTTACCGCGGAACTGCTGACAAGAGCGGGAAAGAAATATCTGGACATCCCGGCGGTGAACGGAATCACGGAAAACGCGGACGGATCGCTGACGCTGCGCGCCGCGATTGTGAACCTCAAAAAAGAAAATATCAGCCGGGAATTTGCGGGCGTGGCGTATGTACAGTACACCGTAAACGGCGTGATTTGCCGGATGTATGCTTCCTATCAGCCCGATCTCAATGCGAGAAGTGCCGAGCAGGTGGCGCGGTTGGCACTGACCTCCGGCAATGCCTTTACCTCCACGCAGACCGAGGTGCTGAAAAGCTATTGGAGCCCGGACACCGCCGTGAAAAAGGTGTTGGACGTGTACCTGCTTGCGGGACAGTCCAATGCTTCCGGCTCCACCTTCGTGACCGACGCATTCCGAAACAGCGACCCGCAGTTTACCGCCGGGTATGAGAATATTTACTATTCCGGCGTTTCCCGTACCGCGATTGACGACATTCTGCCCACCAACAAGGTGAACTTTGTGCAACCTGCAAAAGTCGGGATGGGCAAAACCGAAGGCTTTATGGGGCCGGAACTCGGCATTGCCAAGGCGTTGTCTGCTTATTACAACGGCACCACGGGTAACGAAGCCGCCATCATCAAATACGGTGCCGGCGGCACGCGGCTGTTTGACAAGCTCAGCGGCACGGATAAGCCGGAGGGGAACTGGACGCCCCCCACCTGGCTGAAAAGCCACACCCCAACCGGGGAAAAATCCGGCGGGCTGTACCGCAACTTCCTTTCTCTGGTGGAGGAAACCGTTTACTACTACCGGGTACTGGGGTATACCGAAATCAATCTCTGCGGCATCTTCTGGATGCAGGGAGAAAGCGACCGACAGGATGCCAATGTGGCACTCTACGCCGATCTCTTTGCCACGCTGGTGGCGGATATGAGACACGACCTTGCCCCCGTATTTGACGGTGAAACGGCAAGCACCCCCGTGTTGGTGGGGGAGATTTCCAAGGGCTTTGACAATGCGATTACCGAAACGAATTTGTCATTTGTGGAGCTGCAACGGGGTCTTGCCGAAAAGGCGAGCAACACCTATATCATCCACTCTTCGGAGTATATCAGCGGCACGAGAGCAGACGACCCGTACCATTGGACCTGCGAGGATATGTTGCAGATCGGTCTTTCCGTCGGGCGGCAATTCCTCACGCTGAAGGGGCAGGCGGCACTGATTCCGTCGCCCTCCGAGCAGGACTATGTGGCGGAGGTGTTTGACGGCACCGGCGCGTCGCTCGGCAGATACGCCAGCCTCTCGTGGGCAATCAATACCGCACCCGCGGGTGCCACGGTCAAGTTGCTGCGGGATGTGACCCTCACCGCCTCGCTGAACCTCGGCAACCGGAATGCCGTCACGTTTGACGGCAACGGCTACACGCTGACGGTCCGCGCTGCGGACACGGCAATGCGCCTGACGACCGTGGAGCTGACCTTTGTCAACGTGAAGCTGGTGAATGCGATCGAATCCGCCACGGCATACGGCATTACCTGTTTTGCCGGGGCAAAGCTGAACTTTGTAAGCGGCAGTATCACCGCGAACGGAGCCAAATACGCCGTATACAAGGCGGCAGGTACCCCCGACATCACCGTTGCCGACAGCGTTTCCGTCACAGGTGCCGCCAACCAAAGCAACTGACCCGGCAAAAATCACCGACCAAATAAAAACCGCGGGGAGATGCGCAAGGTGGTGCCTTTTGAAAAAAAGGCACCACCTGCGGTGGAGCTAATAGGCTGACGCGTTGCTTTGGGATTACGCACCCAAAGTTTGGCGTGAGTTGTGTAAAAATTTTTGAGGGAGT
>CAKSPL010000029.1 GCA_934481325.1 uncultured Eubacteriales bacterium
CGAAATCGCCCCTCAGCGTATGAGATACGCTTCTCGGGGCAATTTCGACGATTCTGCGCAAATTCTGCTTCGCCCGGCACACCCAGCGGGACGCGGAGGACGCACAAGAGGGGCCTTTTTGTAAAAAGTCCCCTCCCCACCTCCTTCAAAAACTTTTGTACGGCTGATGCCATATTTTGACTGTGTGAACCCAAAGTAACGCGAAAGCCGTGTAGCCGCCCCGCAGGGGCTCTGCGCAAATTCTGCTTCGCCCCGGCTCGCTCAGGCGGGATGCGGGGGGCACGGTGCGCGGGTTCGTGCGGTGCGGGCCGGCGCGGGGTACAGGTTGGCGTGGGCGCGGGTCGGTGCGGCGCGGGTCGGCGCGGGGTACAGGTTGGCGTGGGCGCGGGTTGGTACGATGCGGGTCAGTGCGGTGCGCGGGCCGATGCAGTATGGGTCGGCGCAGAGTGCGAGCCGGCGCGGGTCGGTGTGGCGCACGGGTTGATACGAAATGGCGAGTCAATGCGTGAGATGCGAGGCGGTGCGGGCGGAATCAGGAAAGGGCGGCACCTCCTGTGTGTTCCGGGGTGTTCTTGGCATCGTTTTTTGCCACGGCGGCACCGCCGGTCACTGCGGCAGGGGCTTCCGTTCCGCGCGGCGTTTCTGCCGCACCTTTGCCGGGGGCACCGGCAGTCCGTCTCCCGCCGGAAACGGCAGGAACGGCGGAAATGCCGGGTACGGCGGGGATTGCCCGCGTTGCGGCACCGCCGGTGGCGGCACCGCCCGTGGCAATGCCGCCCATCGTCCCGCCTGCCGTACTGCCGACCGCCGCACTGTGCGGCAGCAGTCCGAGGCTGACGGCGATTGCCGTGTCGATTTCGTGCATCAGCGGGTCGTCCAGATGCCCCATTTTTTCTTTGAGGCGGCGTTTGTCCAGTGTGCGGAGCTGTTCCAGCAGTACAATCGAATCGCGGGAAAGCCCCGCGCGTTCGGCGTAAATATCGATATGCGTGGGCAATTTGGTCTTTCCCATCCTGGATGTAATAGCGGCGGCGATCACCGTCGGGCTGTAACGGTTGCCCACGTCGTTCTGGATAATCAGCACGGGGCGCATTCCCCCCTGCTCGGAGCCGACAACGGGGGAAAGGTCGGCATAATAAATATCCCCTCGCCTGACGTTTGCGTTCATAAGCATCCTCCTTTGCGGACTGCCGGCAAAATCCGGCTGTACTGTTATTTTCCGCAATCCGGGGGTGTTTTAATCACTCGTTCCCCTATTTCATCCTATGCCGTGCGCATGGGTTTTGTCGAAAACCGTCTTTTTTCAGGGGCCTTGAAAAATATTCTGTTTTGTGCGATATATGCAGGAGCCGTACACCTACTTTAATCAAATAAAATGCGGGGTAAAACCGGATTTTCTCCGCACCCTTTCAAGGGCGCGGAGTTTTTTGTTTCGTTCGGGCGGCAAAATCGCGCGCTCTATTGACAGGACTGCGGGAAAAGAGTATAATATTATATGTATGAGAAAAGCAAACCGACCGCACTGCCGGGGCGCAGATTTCCTGCCGCGGCGGGCTGTGCCGCAGCTTTGCGGTTCTGCCGATGATGCCGGGGCTGTTGCGCCCGACTTTGGCGGAGGGGATGCCGAAAACAGAAAGGGAGAGGCTCCCTTTCGGAGGAACGATGAACACAATAACCGAAAAAACCCCGCCGGGGGCACCGGCACTGCCCCGCATTACGGCGAAGGATGCGGCGGCAAAGCGTCTGCTTTCCGGCAATGAGCTGGAAAAACTGCACCTCGCCCCCACCGGCGCGCCGATTGCCTGCACGATGCTCCCCCACGGCGAGGTGATTTATTATTATGACCCCAACCGGGTGGAACCCGCCGCCCCGCCGCAAAAAGCGCGTCTCTCACCGGAAAACCCCGTGAAAATGCGCTTGCAGAACGCGGTAAAGGAAGGCTATTTCCCCCGCGAAACGCTGTTGCGGATGTACTATGAACCGACCGAGGACCCCGTGGCGTTCTGCATTCGGCACGGTGAGGAGGTTCCGCTGTTTGACAAAACCACCTGCCGCCGCCTGCCGCTCCCGTGTGCGAAATGCGGGGATCCGGTGCGCTACCGCGCCAAGCTCTGCCGTGCGTGTTATGAGGCACAGCTTGCCGAAAAGCGCGCCGAGGGTGACCGCCGCCGCAACGCTTATTACGGAATGTCGCGGGAGGAGGTGCTGTTTTTCGACCTGGAAATGACCGGGCTTTACGAGCACGACGAGGTGCTGTCCGTCACGGTGGCGGACGGCAGCGGCAACACAGTGTTTGACACGCTGGTGCGCCCCGTGCGCAAGAAAAAATGGAAGCGCACCGAGGAGATTCACGGAATCACGCCGGAGGACGTGAAAAACGCCCCCACCTTTACCGAAATCACCCCCGCGCTTCGCGCGGTGCTGAACGGAGCAAAGCGTCTGATTGCCTTCGGCACGGCAACCGACTGCTTCCACCTCTCGCGCCTGTTTGAAAACAGGCGGGAGCGGGAGGCATTCCGCGCCAAGGTGGTGGATTGCGGAGCGGAGTTTTCCCGCTACGTATACGAACACGAAATCGAGCTTGCGCATCAGTCCCTGGGGGATGCGATGGCGGTGCTGGGGCTGTCGTGGCACGGAAACGCCCACACTTCCGCCGCGGATACCGATGCCTGCCGGATGGTGTTTGAGGCACTGTTCCCCCATTATTTTGAATGAATCGAGGAGGCACTATGGATCGCTTATTCGGACTTGACAGACCTGCCCACGCGGATGAGGGGCTGGTTCTGGTCGGCACTTATTTTGACAATGCCACGCTGAGCGTTGCACTTTCCATCCTGACCGAGGCAAATATCTCGTATCTGCAAAAGGAACGGGGCGCGGGCGGTGCGGTGCGCATTCTCGCGGGGTATAATATGTTCGGCACCGACGTGTTCGTGCGCGAGGAGGATGCCGAAACCGCGCTGGATCTGCTGACGCCGGAGGACGGTGAGGAGGATGCCGACGACGCAAAAGAGACAACCGAGGATGGGAGCGGAAACGAATGAAGGAAATCATTCTTTGCAAATACGGCGAAATCGTGCTGAAAGGTGCCAATCGCGGGAGCTTTGAGGGGCTCCTGCAAAAAGAGCTTCGCTATCGCCTGTCCACCGTGGGTCGCTTCCGCGTGAGCCGCGCACAAAGCACGATTTACGTGGAGCCGGAGGACGGCACGGCGGATATGGACACGGCGTTTGAGATTTGCCGGCGCACCTTCGGCATTGCCGCCGTGGGGCGTGCCGCCGTGGCGGAAAAGAATATGGAGGCGATTACCGCTGCCGTGAAAAGCTATCTGCCGCCGCTCATAGAGGGAAAAAAGACCTTTAAGGTGGAGGCAAAACGCTCGGATAAAACTTTTCCCCTCACCTCACCGGAAATTTCCGCCGAGGCGGGCGGGGCATTGCTTTGTGCCTGCCCCCGGATGCGGGTGGACGTGCATCACCCCGACGTGACCGTGCGCGTGGAGGTGCGCGAGAGTGCCGCCTATATTCACGCCGGGCAGGAAAAGGGCGCGGGTGGGTTGCCCGTCGGCAGCAGCGGAAAAGGACTGTTGCTCCTTTCCGGCGGGATTGACTCCCCGGTAGCCGGCTGGATGATGGCAAAGCGCGGGGTGAAATTGGAGGCGGTGTACTTTGAATCCCCTCCGTACACGGGCGACCTTGCCAGAGAAAAGGTGTTGGAGCTTGCCGCCCGCGTGGCGCGCTATGCAGGAAGTCTGCGGGTGCATACCGTCTCGCTGACCGAGGCGCAGGAGGCTTTGGTGAAAAGCTGTGACGAGGAGTATTTTACCCTCTTGCTGCGCCGTTTTATGATGCGGCTTGCCAACCGCACGGCAAAGGATGCGGAATGTGAAGCCCTGATTACGGGCGAGAGCCTGGGGCAAGTGGCTTCCCAGACGATGCAGGCACTGAACGTGACCGGCGCGCTTGCCGATTTTACGGTATTCCGCCCCCTGATCGGGATGGATAAGGAAGAGATTATTACGATTTCCCGCAAAATCGACACCTTTGATACCTCCACCCTGCCTTATGAGGACTGCTGTACCGTGTTCACCCCCCGCCACCCGAAAACAAGGCCGGAGGCGGCAAAGGTAGAGGCGGAGGAGCAAAAACTGGACGTGGCGGCGTTGTGTGACGCGGCGTATGCCACCAAGCAAACCTATTATATCAAAGCAAAATTCTGAGTTTTCAAAGTCTGTTTCCGCGCAAAACCGCGGTAAAAGAAAAGGAAGTGTTTTTATGACCAAAATCGACATTTTTTCGGGCTTTCTCGGCGCAGGCAAAACCACGCTGATTAAAAAGCTCATCAAGGACGCCTACGCCGGCGAGAAAATCGTGCTGATTGAAAACGAATTCGGGGAAATCGGCATTGACGGCGGCTTTATGCAGGACGCGGGCATTACCGTCAACGAGATGAATTCCGGGTGCATCTGTTGCAGTCTTGTCGGCGATTTCGGCAAGGCTCTCTCCAAGGTGCTGACCGAATACGCCCCCGACCGGATTCTCATCGAGCCGTCGGGTGTGGGCAAGCTCTCGGACGTTATCCGCGCGGTGGAGAACGTAAAAGAGGCAAAGCTCGCTCTTTGCGGCACCGTGACCGTGGTGGACGCCAAAAAGTGCAAAATGCATATGAAGAATTTCGGCGAGTTTTTCAACGATCAGATTGAGCACGCCGGCACGATTGTACTCAGTCACACCGCAGGGCTTTCCGAGGAGAAGCTGACCGAGTGCGTGGCACTGTTGCGGGAGCACAACCCGGATGCCGTGATTGTGACCACCGATTGGAACGAGCTTTCCGGCACCCAGCTGCTTGCCGCGATGGAGCGCAAGGACACCCTGGCGGCGGAGCTGGAAAAGCTGGCGAAGGAAGAGGAGGTCTGCCCCGTGTGCGGGCATCACCACCATCACGACGACGATGACGACGATCACGACCATCACCACGACGATGATGATGACGACGATGACGATCACGACCATCACCACCATCATCACGACGACGATGACGACGACGATGACGATCACGATCATCACCACCATCATCACGAGGACGGTGAGGATTGCTGCTGTCACGATCACGACCACGATCACGAAGGGCATCATCACCATCACCACCACGCAGACGAAATTTTTGTCAGCTGTGGGGCGGAAACCGCCAAGCACTTTGACAAGGCGGCACTGGCGGCGGCACTGGCAGAGCTGACCGACGCCGAAAAGTACGGCACCGTGCTTCGCGCCAAGGGCATTGTGGCAGGCACGGACGGCAAATTCATCCACTTTGACTACGTTCCCGGTGAGCCGGACGTGAGAAACGGCTCCGCCGCCGTGACGGGCAGACTCTGCGTCATCGGCTCCGGGCTTCATATCGATGCACTTTCCGCGCTTTTCGGCGTGGAGCTGCAATAAGGGGTTTTTATGGCAAAGCAGATCATCCCGGTCTATGTGGTGACCGGTTTTCTGGAAGCAGGCAAAACCACAATGGTACAGGGCTTCCTTTCGGACGGTGAGTTCAACGACGGGTGCAAGATTCTTCTTCTGGTTTGCGAGGAGGGGGAGGAGGAGTACGACCCCTCCAAATTCTGGGGACAGAACGTACACCGGATGACCGTTGAAAAGGAAAGCGACCTGACCGAGGAGCTGATTGCAGACTATCTTCTGCATCACAAGGTAGACCGCGTGATGGTGGAGTATAACGGAATGTGGCAGCTCTCCACGCTCTACAACGCTCTGCCCGAGGGGCTGGGCATCTATCAGCAGATTTTCACGGCGGATGCCGGCACGATTCTTTCCTACAACGCCAATATGCGCAGTCTCGTTGTGGACAAGCTGCAAAACTCCGACACGGTGATTTTCAACCGCGCCAAGGGGCAGAGCCGGGAGGAATTGCACAAGCTGGTGCGCGGCATCAGCCGCGCGGCGCAGATTGCCTATGAGGACGCGCCCGACGCGGAATTGGAGTTCGACACCATCGAGGATCCGCTTCCGTTTGACAAGTCCGCCCCCGTGATTACGGTAAAGGACGAGGATTTTGCCCTGTTTTACCGCGATCTGGCGGAGGATATTTCCTTCTATGACGGAAAGACCGTAAAATTCAAGGGGATGGTTCACCGTGACGAGCGGTTCGGCAAAGAGGAGCTTGCCATCGGTCGCTTTGTGATGACCTGCTGTGAGGCGGACATCGCGTATAACGGCTTGCTTTGCGAGTTCGGAAAGCCGGTCGGCTACAAAAACGACGAATGGCTGATGATTACCGCCAAAATCAAGGTCAAACGGCACGCGATTTACGGCAATCAGGCAGGGCCGGTGCTTTATGTCACCGATACCGCGCTGACCTCTGCGCCTTCGCAGGAGGTTGCCACCTTTTATTAAGGGGCTTGCATAATTCGTGCAGACCGAAAACGGAAACAGGTGGCTTTGACAGGGCGGTTTTCCCGGGAGTTTGCAAAACTTCCACAGTCACTGCTGTCTTGAAACAGTCTAAGGAAGAAACCCGGCTGTAAAGCCGGGTTTCTTTTGATTTTCCGTTTTCTATCGCCAAAACCCTCCCTCGGCGTATATTATACGCCTCTCGGTCGGGTATTTGACGATTCTGCGCAAATTCTGCTTCGCCCCGGCTCGCTCAGGCGGGATGCGGGGGACGCGGGGGAGGGGACTTTTTACAAAAAGTCCCCTCCCCACCTCCTTCAAAAACTTTTGTACGGCTGATGCCATATTTTGACTGTGTGAACCCAAAGTAACGCGAAAGCCGTGTAGCCGCACCGCAGGTGCCGCGGGGGCTTGCATACTTTCCTTTTTGCCTGCATATAGTGTAGCGAATTGCGGAAAGGAGCGACATTATGCAACAAAACGAGGAAAAAAACTGCCGCGCGCAGGAGATGTTTGTGCAAAAAACACAGCCGTTTGAGGTCACGTCCGAGTTTGTGCTGCCGGATTATCGGAGTGAGATCAGCCGCCTTTTGTGGGTACGCCCCGTGTTTTCCGCGCCGATGCGGTTTTTGGGCGGCGGAAAAGCGGACTTTTCGGGTGCGGTACGGTATGAGGTGCTTTATGCGGGACCCGACGGCAAGTGTTACGGAGTGGATTTGGAGGACGGATATGCGTTCTCGGTGCCGATGGAGCTGCCGTCCGGCTTTGACGGCACGGCGGGGGTGCTGATTTCGTCGGGCATCAGTCCCGACACGGTGGTCAGCCGGGTAACGGCACCCCGCAAACTGTCGGTGCGCTGTCGGATGCACGCCGATGTGCGCGCCTTCGGAGAAAAGGAGCTTTCCCCGCGGATAGAAGGCGGGGAGGCGGAAAATGCGGAAAATCTCTGTGCGGCACCCGAATGCGGAAGATACTTCGGCAATGCGGTAGAAACGCTGGAGCTGACCGGTGAGCTGACCCCGGAGATTGCGGGCGACATCCGCGTGATTTCGGCGCACGGGGAAGTTTTCCTGCCCGAGGCGGTGGCAATCGGCGGTGCGGTGCGCTGTCGCGGAGAGGCGGAAATGACGGTGCTTTGCACGGACGACGGGGAAGGTGCGGTTCCGATGGCACTCACCCTTTCGCTCCCGATTGAGGCGGAGATCCCGCTTGACGGAGCTTTGCCCGAATGCCGCGCGTGCGCCGCAGGGAGCGTGACCCGCGTAACCCCCACCGTGGAGGACGGACGCATCCGCCTGGATGTGGGCGTTTCGCTCTCGGTGGAGGCGCAGGGCAGTGAGCCGGTGGTGATTTACCGGGATTTGTTCGTTCCCGGGTATGCCGCGGAATGCCGCTTTACCGAGGAAACGCTTTTTGCGGCGGCAGGTTGTGCAAACCGGAATTTCTCGGTCAACGAGGAGCGCACCAAAAAAGACCTCGGAATCCCCGAGGATGCGGAATTGCTGGACGCGTTCTGCACGGCGGACATCCGCGACCGGAATGCGGAGGGCAAAGGGACGGTGCTTGGCGGCGAGCTTTGCTGTCGGATGCTGTACTGCTCGGGCGGCGAATACGGAACTGCCGAGCTTCGCGTGCCGATCCGCACCGCGTGGGAGGAAAAGGCGGACGATCTGGTTCTTTCCGCTTCGGTTCCCAAATGCCGTGCGCGCACCGAGGGAGAGCGCGTGACCCTGCACGCGGAGGTTTCACTCAGCGCGCGCGGGGTGGCACAGGCACCGACAAGACTTCTCTGCGGAGTAAAGTTGAGGGAGGAGGAAGGGCAGGGACACACCGACCCGGAGCTGTTTTATCCCGCCGCGGGCGAAACGCTTTTTGACGTGGGCAAACGCTACGGCATCTCGCCCGCCCGCATTGCGGAGCAGAACGGCATTCCCGCCGATGATCCCGGCAGCTCCGAATCTCTTTCGGGCGTGCGGTTTTTGCTGATCGGCTGAAAACGGGAGCTCCCGCACAAAAAAAGGAACCCGGCTTGCCGGGTTCCTTTTTTTGGTTTCGGAAAATCAGTCCTCAAAGGGGAACTTGTACTGGGTCAGCCCCAGCTCGTCCCGCACCTTGATCATTTCCGCCTGCACGGCGGCATTGATTGGCACGCCGTTCTTGCGCGCACAGCGTACATCAAATTCCTTCTCGCCGGCGGTGTAGATGCGCTCGCACCCGGGTGCCTTTGCGGAGGCACGGAGTGCACGGCAGATTTCGCCCGCGGTCTTGCGGAAGGCAACCTCGCCCATAAAGGCATTGGTGTCAATTGCAATGAAGAAGTGACCGAGGTGGAAGGGAACCTTTTCACCCTTGGGACCCACACCGGTAAGAGCCTTCATATAGGGACCCTGACCGAGTGCGGCGGAGAGAATCTCCACCACTGCGGCGTAGCCGTAGCCCTTGTAGCCGCCAAGCTCTTCTCCTGCGCCGCCGAGCGGGCAGAGAGCCGCTTCCCCTGCGACCAGCTCCTTGAGGATTTCTACGGAGTCGGTATGATACTTGCCGTCTCTGCCGATGACCTGCCCCTCAGGGGTGGGTTTGCCGATGCGGGCGTAGTATTCAATCTTGCCGCGCTGTACAATGGAGGTTGCGCAGTCCAGCACAAAGTCGTATGCCTCGTCGGTGGGCATACCGAAGGTGAGCGGGTTGGTACCCATCATATTTTCCACGCCGAAGGTAGGAGCAATGGAGGGGCGGGCGTTGGTGCCGGTGATGCCGATACAGCCCTGTTTGGTTGCCATCGTGGCGTAGTAGCCGGCGATGCCGTAGTGGCAGGAGTTGCGGGCAACGACCATACCGATGCCGTATTTATGGGCTTTCTCAATTGCCATGGACATAGATTTGTAGCCGATGACCTGACCCATCCCGTCGTGGCCGTCCACCACAGCGGTAGCGCCGAAGTCCTTTACCACCTCAAAGTTGGTAACGGGGTTCTGAATGCCTGCCTTGATACGGTCGAGATAGATCGGCTTGAAACGGTTGACACCGTGGGATTCGATCCCGCGCTTGTCACTTTCCAACAGGACGTCCGCGCAGATGATGGCATCCTCGCGGGGAATGCCGTAACCGACGAAGGAGTCTACCACAAAGTTTGTGATGGTTGTCCAATCGACAATGTTTGATTTTGCCATTGATTTTTACCTTCCGTTCTTTATAATAGCGGAAAACTCCGCTTTGATGTTATTGTAGCACAACCTCGCCCGGTTTGCAAGACTTTTACCGATTTTCTTTCCCTTTATCTAAAATGTGGCGCGCGTGGCGTTGCGGATTGTACGCTTTGCACAACGGGCAATGTGCCATACCAAATCCGAAACCCGCAAAGAAAGTGCCGAAAAATCAAACGCACTTTTTCGAGATTGTTTCAAAAGCGTAAAGAATGGTAAAAAACAGGGGGTGATTTGATGAAAATGAACAAAATCACCTTCCAAATTCCGAAAAACTTATTGACAAACGGCGGATTTCATATTATAATGGGGGTACCAAATACGAAAAGGAAGGTGCATAACTATGCGTAAATTCCTCGCAGGTCTCCTGGCTGTGCTGATGCTGGCATCCGTGCTGGCACTGTCCGTCGGGGCGGCTGACGCAACAACGAAAACCTTTGA
>CAKSPL010000030.1 GCA_934481325.1 uncultured Eubacteriales bacterium
TTGCCCCGGTATATCGTGATTTTACGGATTTCCCGCCCGATTAGCGCACGCTTGCGGGAATCTGCAAAAGCCCGGTCAGATATTCTTCCACCGCCCGCGGGTCGGCGGTCAGTGCTTTTCCGGAAAGCACCACCCGCACCTCGGCGGGGGCATCCCCCTCATAGCGCACCGACAGCGCAAAATTGCGCTCCTCGGCATCAAATTCCGCAGCAAGTGCCGCGCACAGGCGGCTTTCAAATTCCGCCTTGCCCGCCGCGTCCAGTGCCGCGGCAAACACCGCCTCAAAATCCGGTGTTGCGGCGGCGGCATCCGGCGGAATATCCACGCCGCGGTGCAAAAGCGACACCAACGGGGAGAGAATCAGCAACAGCACCGCCAGTGCGGTGAGCAGATGCAGATATTTTTTGGTTCCGGCTCCCTTGTCGGCAGGAATCAGCAGGTCCGCCATTGCCGCCGCCAGCACCACGCAAAACAGCGCAAAAACCGTTTTCATTTTTTGTCAGCCCCCCGCCACCGCGCAATGCGCAAACAACGAAAGCGAAAATACCGCCATTGTAAATACCGCCGCAATCACGGCAAGAAAATAGCCGTAAACCGACGCCAGCTCGCCGAGAATCCGCCCCTCTCCCTTTACGCCGAGCAATTCCGCCAGCGCACCCGCCAACAGGAAAACCACCCGCGTGAGAAGCACCGTGAGAAAGGTGGGGAGGAAAAAAAGGAACAATACCAGTATTCCTCCCGTCCCCGCCAGTGTGCGCAGGTACCCGATACTGCCCGCAACGGTTTTCATCGCCTCGGAAACCGAGCCGCCCACCACCGGGAGAAAGCTGCCCGCGGCAAAGCGCACGGTGCGCAACGCCAGTGTGTCGCTCCCCGCCGCCAGTGTGGTCTGCAAGCCGAGCAGAAAGGAAAGCAACAGCATCAGAAACGAAATGCCGAGCGTGAAGGTGCGTTTGATGAGATTGCCCAGCGGCTTGAGAACGGCTTTTCCGGTCAGCGCATCCGAAAGTGCCAGCACCAGGCACACCCCCGCCACCGGCAATACCGCGCGCGAGCAAAGCACCTGCGCCACCGAAAGAAACACCGAAAGCACCCCGTGATTTGCCGCCGCGGCGCGCACGTTGCCGCCGAGCGCGTACAGGGTTCCCATCATCGGCAGCATAGAGCCGGCAAGGGTGGCAAGCGTGTCAAACCACGCGCGAAGGCGCGTGACACCGGTAACCGAACGCCGCAGAACCAACAGGGCAAGCACCGTAACCGAGCAAAAGGAAAATGCCTGTCCCGTGCCGCCGCCGAGATGCTCCGACAGTGCGCCGAGCACGGCGGAAAGAACCAGAACCCCGCAGATCTGCGCCAACAGCGGCAAAAGCTCCCGCAACGAAACGCCGAGGCAGTCCCTGACAAATGCCAGGATTTTCGAGGTTTTGGCGGCATCCTGCACGGCTGTGGCAACCCCCTCGGGGTCGCTCCCGAAAAAGCCCTCCGGCAGGAGCGAGGCAACCTCCGGCGGCAGCTCCGAGCGGAATTTTTCAAACGCGTCAAAGCCGCTCTCCGCCGCCCCGCCGTCGTTCTGCGTGCCGCTCCCGACCGCCGCCGCACTATGGCTCCCGATCGCCACACTGCCGACCCCAACCGCCGCCGCACTGCCGCTCTCCGCCGCCCCGCCGTCGTTCTGCGTGCCGACCCCAACCGCCGCCGCACTGCCGCTCCCGGCTGTCGCCGCACTGCCGCCCCCGACCGGGGCTTTTTTTGTGAAATCCGGCGTCCCGGCACTGCCCTGCACCGAAACACCGCCCCGCGTCCCGGCACAGTCCTGTGCCGAAATACACCCCTCTGCCATCACGGAAACCGGCAGGCAAATCAGCAAAAGGACGGCACACGTGATGAAAAAAAGGCACTTTTCCGTTCTTTTCCCGGTTCTCTTTTCGCGCTCCGTCCCGCACACCTTCCCGCTCCCTTTTTCGCGCCCTGTTCCGGTTTTCCCCGCGGCTTTTGTTGCGCTTTTCCCCCCAAAAAACGTCACCATTCCAACAGCTCCTTTGCAAGCGCAAGCAGGTCGTCCACAAACGGAAGTGCCAGCAGGAGAATTTCCAGCTTGCCGAACAGTGCCACCCCCGCGGAAAGCGTGTTTTCCCCGAGGTCACGGCAAAGGGACGCGGTAAACTCCGCCACCAGCGCAATGCCAAGCGCGCGGAACAGAATCGGCGCAACGCTCCCGCCTCCCGCCACGGAAAAAAGCTCCGAAATTCGCACCGTGATGGGGGTAAACAGCGAAAATGCCGCCAAAAACAGCACTAACACCCCTGCCACACGCACCGGGAGCGAGAGCGAGGTTCGCCACTCCCGCAACAGCAGAATCAGCACCGCCGTGAGGAGCGCACAGCCGCATACCGAAAAAATGCTCATCAGAAGCCAAAGGTGCTGCGCACCGTGTCAAACAGGGTGCCGATTTCCCTGACCAGCATCAGAAACACCACCACAATGCCGGAAACCACCACCAGCGTTGCCTGCTCGTCCCTTCCGCTTTTTTGCAGAATCTGAGCGGCAACCGCCACCAGAATACCGATCCCCGCCACGCGCAATATCAAGCTGACATCCATACGATCCTTCTCCTTTGATTATAGTCCACCCCGAATCCGCTTCGGGCTTGCCCGGAAAGGAGGTTATCCGCGCCCGATCCGGGTCACGCCCGAATACCCCCTGCCCGGTTACACAAACAGCAACACCAACGCCGCCGCAAGGGAAAGCGGAAGCACCAGCGAGAGCTTTTCCCATTTCGGCAATTCCCGCCGCAGATTTTCGCAAAGCGGGGTAAAACGCGCAATATAGTGGTCGATACACCGCACCTGCTCCGCGCGAAAGGAGCCGCCCAGCTCCCCCGCAAGCGAGAACAACAGCCCGCTCATTTCCTCCGGCAGATAAAGCCGCACCCCCCGCAAGAGTCCCGCAAGGTCCGAGGGGCGCGTGCGCCCCTCGGCACCGCAGGAAAGGAGCAATTCTCTGTCACAGGAAGCGAAAATCTCCTGTTGCGGCGCGGAAAAGCAATCTACCTGAAACCGCAACAGCCGGAGCAGGGAGAGAAACGCCTCCGCCTGCCGGCACCGCTGACGGAAAAACGCCCGAAGCACCACGCCAAGCAGAATGCCGAATACCGTCAGCAATCCGACCCCGAACAGCTTATAAAAGTGCATCTGCCGCCTCCCAGGAAAGGATATCAAAATCAAATTCGCCCGCGCCTGCGCGGCGCGACACTCCCACGTAAGCCCCGAAACAGCGCGCATCGTGCAAAAGGCGCATCCCGGGGCGGGTCAACAGCTCCGCCGCCGTGGCGGCGTGCGCACTGGCAAGCAACGGCACCCCCGAGGTGTGCGCCCGCACAATCTCCTCCGCCTCCTCAAAGCCGCCGATCTCGTCGCAGACAATCAATTGTGCCGAAAGCGTGCGCACGGCAATCGAAATGCCCGCCCCTTTCGGAAAACCGCGCAGAATATCGGGGCATCCCTCTGCCGGTGGGGGAAAGGCACAAAGCTCCTCCCGCGCGTCCACCACCGCCACGCGAAGCGCAGGGGGACCCTTCGTCATTTTTTCCGCCACACTGCGCAACAGCGTGGTTTTTCCGACACCGGGCGGGGCAAAAATCAGCACGCCCCTGCCGTGCAGTAACCGCAACAGATTGCAGATTTCCTCCCCCACGGGCGGCACCCGGTGCGGAATGCGGATCACAAAGGACGACACCGCCGAAATTCCGCACACCCTGCCGCCCTGCACGGCGGCACGCCCCGCCACACCGACGCGGAAACCGCCCGGGAGCGTGAGATACCCCTCCCTCAGGGTCTCCTCGTGCGCGTAAAGCGCGCCCCCGCAAAAGCGGAGCAATAATGCCTCGCATTCCTCGTCGGTCAGCACCGTTTTCGCCGACAGGCGCAAATTCTGCCCGCCCGCCACCAATATGGCGCACTGCCCGCGCCCCATACGCAATTCCTCCGCGCTTTCCCCCGCGGGCAGGGCGTTTTCCGCCTCCCGCATCACCCGGGGTGGGAGCATTGCTGCAATGGCAGGCGGCAAAACCTCCTGCCGGTTAATCAGAATCGATTGCATAAACAATTCCTCCGGCATATCTTATGCCGAAGGTCGGGAAAATAGACCGCCCGCCTTTTCGCAACCGGGTCGATATTCCGTCACGCGTCAAACTGGTCTTATAAAAAATTTACACACTGACAATTTTATTCCGTCCAGGTTTATGCTATACTAATAGCAGATAAGATAATATGGAGGATTTTATGGACCGAAAAGTATTAACCGTTCAGGATATTTCCTGCTTCGGGCAATGCTCGCTCACCGTGGCACTGCCCATCATTTCCGCCTGCGGAATCGAAACTGCCATCCTCCCCTCCGCAGTGCTTTCCACCCACACGGGCGGCTTTACGGGCTATACCTTCCGCGATCTGACCGAGGATATTCCCGCCATCATTTCCCATTGGGAAAAGGAACACATTGCATTTGATGCCATCTACACCGGCTACCTTGGCAGTGCCGAGCAGATTCGGCTGGTAAAGGAAATTTTCACCCGCGTGGCAAACCCCGGCTGTATGAAAATTGTTGACCCCGCTATGGCGGATGCCGGCAAGCTCTATCCCGGATTTGACGCGGCATTTGCCGCCAAAATGGCGTCACTTGCCGGATGTGCCGACATCGTTTTGCCCAACATTACGGAGGCGGCACTCCTCACGGGGCTTCCCTATGTGGCATCCGGATATGATGAGGCGTATCTGCTCTCCTTGATGAAGGGTCTGCTTGACCTCGGCGTGGGGGCGGTGGTGCTGACCGGCGTCAGTTATGGCGCAAGCGAGCTTGGCGTGGCGGTATTGAAAAAGGGCGAGGAAACGCCCGCGTACTATTTCCACGAACGGCTCCCCCAAAACTCGCACGGCACGGGTGACATTTTTGCCTCCGCCTTCACGGGCGCGCTGATGCGCGGAAACGACCTGCTCCCAGCCGCCAAAATCGCAGCCGACTTCACGCTTGCCGGAATGAAGGCGACCATTGGCGACCCCACACACCGCTACGGCACCAAATTTGAAAAAGCACTGCCCTTCCTGATTGCCGCCCTTTCCGGGGCATCGGCGGAAAAATAAAAACGCCGCGGCGACGTTGCCTGACCGAACGGCTCCCGAACGCGCTTACCCGGTTCTCGCAGGCAGATGCTTTGCCCGCGGTTTGCACGGTGGCAAAACCAATTGCCCGGCAAACAATAGTCGGGGGCGCGGCGGGCAACCCCAGCTTGTACGGGGCAGCAGAAGCCGAAAAGAGTTGCGGCTTTTTGTCGAAAAGCGGCTGTCCAAAAATGCAAAAGCTCCCCCCAAAAAACACCGCACAGGGCGGATTTTAGA
Source organism: uncultured Eubacteriales bacterium (assembly GCA_934481325.1). Classification (GTDB taxonomy): domain Bacteria; phylum Bacillota; class Clostridia; order Oscillospirales; family CAG-272; genus Firm-07. The sequence continues at coordinate 5,391 of CAKSPL010000030.1, forward strand.
AGTCATTTTCCCAGTTTTTCTTACCAAAAATCCCTCTAAATGTTTATAAATCACCAAACCGTCACAAAAACGACCGGGTTTCGACACTGAAATATGAATTTTTCGTAAATATCCCATATCCTGCCAAAACTGGGGATTGACAGCTATTTCTCGACTGGTTATAATAGAATCGTAAGCAGACCGGGGCACGATCTCCGGCAACCGCTTTAAGCCCGAACGGGCGGAATGGAGGATTATGATGAAATCAACCGGTATTACCAGACAAGTCGATGAGCTCGGACGCTTTGTTTTGCCGATCGAAATCCGTCGCTCGCTTGACATCAATGTGAAGGATGCACTGGAAATCTTCACGGACGAGGGACGCATTATTCTGCAAAAATATCGCCCCGCTTGTTTCTTCTGCTCCAACGCGGATGACCTTGTGTATTTTGAAAACAAGCGCATCTGCCGTGAGTGCCTGGAAAAAATCAAAAAGCTCGGATGACACTGCTTGCCTTTCGTCCTTTTACATCGGCTCTGTACCGGGAGCAAAGTGCCGCCGCGCACGCGCTCCTGGAGGAGCTTTTGCAAAAGGCAGGCGTAGCCAAAACCGAGATTGCACGAACCGAAGCGGGCAGACCCTATTTTAAGGATCGGCAGGAACTGGATTTCAGTCTTTCTCATACCAACGGTCTTGTGGTCTGTGCGCTGGCGATCGGGGCGGGGAGTACATCCTCGCCCCGTGTCGGTGTGGACGTGGAGCCTGCCCCGCCGAAGGAAAAAGCGGCACGCCTTGCCGAACGCTTTTTTAAGCCCGCCGAGAAAGAATATCTGTGCCGGAGTGCCGACCTCGCCCGTGCATTTGCCGAAGTGTTCACCGCTAAGGAAGCATACGGAAAGTATATCGGCGACGGGCTTGCCGTGCATCTGGGGGACGACACCGCGTGTGCCGACTTCGAGGCACGCGCCGGCATTTCGTTTTTCCGTTATCGCGTGGCGGATTTTTTCATCACGCTTTGCCAGCCCGCCGGCTCCCCGCCGCCGCAGATTGTTTCCCTTGCCTGACGGCGTCCGGTAAAAATCGCCCTGTGCAAAAATGTCATCCGCGCAGGAATAAATCCCGTACAATAAAATCAGTGCAAAATTAAAATCTACGCAAGATCCAAACCCGCGTGATACCAAAATCCACGCAAAATAAAATCTGTATGAAAAGATAAAATCGCACAAAATAAAAAATCGCGCAAAAAAGTCGGGCAATGCCCGGCTTTTTTGCGCCTTGTGCCACTTTCGCAACAGGTTCCTTGCGTGATTACCGCAACGAGGTGAAGCGAGCCTTTTCCCCGCGGCAGGGCTTTTACACCTTAGCGAGCGGGGTGGAGCGAGCCTTTTTCCCGCGCGTCTACCGCCCGCGGTGGGGATAGGGAAGCCTTTCTCGCGCGTCCCCGCCCGCGGCGGGGGTGCCCTCGCGGCGGGCGGTTTTCACTATCGCCGCGCGGTAGGGCTCCCCGCTTTGACGTAGGGGGTGGCTGTAACCTTTCCCCCGCGACGCTTTCACGGTGGGTTGTTTTCCCACCTCCCGCGGCAAGGTTTCACGCCTTGGCGGAAGGGGGCGGGGGGAGCCTTTTCCTCGCGTGCGTGGCTACCGCGGTGGGGTGGGCGTGGGCTTGCACGAGGAGCTTTTCGCCTGTCATCGCGGCGGGGGGGAGCAAGCCTTTTTACGCGCCTGTTGCCCGCGACGGGTAAACTATCACAAAGCACTGTTTCGCCCGCCCTGCACAACGGAAGTTTCGCGCATTAGCGGCGGGTTTTGCCCATTGGCGGCGCGGGGTTTTGCTGTATTTTCCCCACGAAACTGCCGCAAACAACCGCCGCCCGCCACTTTCGTGGCGGGCGGCTTGGTAAAAAATCTCTCGCTTATGCCCAGCTCATTGTGGTGGGCTTTTTCTCGGTGATGAGAATCCCTTGCAGAAAGTTTACTGCCTTGCGAAGCCCCTCATCAATGGTCATCAGGCTATCCTCGTGTTCGATAGAAAGCACGCGGTCATAGCCGACAAGCCGCAGATTGCTGACAAAATCGCGCCAATAGGTTTCCCCATTGCCGAACCCCACGGTGCGGAACACCCACGCGCGGTGGAGTTCATCGCTGTAATGCTTGGTATCCAGTACGCCATTGATTGCCGTGTTGTAAGCGTCAATTTTGGTATCCTTGGCGTGCACGTGGTAAATGGCACCCGCCAGTGCGCGGATTGCCGCCACGGGGTCAATCCCCTGCCAAATCAGATGGGAGGGGTCCAGATTGGCACCGATCACATCGCCGACTGCGGCACGCAGGCGAAGCAGGGTTTCCGGATTGTACACGCAAAAGCCGGGGTGCATTTCAAATGCAATGTGCGACACACCGTGTGCCTTGGCAAATGCGCCGGCTTCCTTCCAATACGGAATCAGCTTTTCATTCCACTGCCAATCCAAAATCTTGAGAAAATCCTCCGGCCACGGGCAGGTGACCCAGTTCGGATATTTGGAATTTTCACTGTCGCCGGGGCAACCCGAAAAGGTAACAATCGTGTCTACCCCCATTTTTTCGGCAAGCAACACGGCATTGCGGAAATCCGCATCATATTGTGCCGCGGCTTTTTTGTCGGGATGCAGGGCATTGCCGTGCGCCGCCAGTGCGCAGACCTCTACGTCGTATTTTTTCAGCGTGGCGATAAACGCCTCATATTTTGCGGGGTCGGCAAGCAATTCCTCCGGGTTGCAATGCGCCTTTCCGGGATATCCGCCTGCCCCCAGTTCCACGGTATGTACACCGAGAGAGGTCAGGATGGACAGCGTTTCGTCCAAGGATTTGGCACCGTAAAGATTTGCAAGTACACTCAGTTTCATATTCGGTTACAGCCAGCCTTTCTAAGATAATTTGTAAAAACAGGCGGTTGCCCGCAACGGGCAACCGCCTTACTGCGGTTTTCGCAGCCGGTTTATTCGGATTTAGTTTCGTCGGAATTATTATTTTCCTCGGGCTTTGCCTCATCGGCACCCTCGTCAATAATCTCCACTTCGCCCTCGGCGGCAACGTCGTCAGCCGCGACAGGCTTGTTTTTCTTTTTGAGAACCAGAATCACCGTTACGGCAACGCCGCCAAGCACCACAACACCGCCCACGATGATGAGAATCAGTGCCCAGGTCGGCAAACCCTGCTTCTTTCCGGTGTTGTTGTTCACGTTGCTGGGTTTTTCGTGCCGTTCCTGCAGTTTATCCTGCTGAATCTTATCGTAGTCAATCTCCTCACGCTTGGTTTCACCCTCGCCGGAGCCTTCACCGCCTACGGTCAGCTTATCTGCCAACAGGAATGCCTTGTAGGCTTCTACCCAATCCTTATTCATCTCAGGAGTGCGGATCATCTGTGCGGAAAGCACTTCCTTGCTGGGGTCGTTATTCTCATACTTGATCTCGGAGATATAGCACTTTGCGCTTTCGGGAACCTTATCCGCGCCTACCAGGTAAATCCACTGATAAGGCATCATATAACCGGGGGTCGGAACCTCCCACCAGGTGAACACCGCCATTTCCTTGTAGCTGGTTTCAAAATTGATGTCGTTATCGCGTTCCACATAGTCGGTATAGGTCTTGTAGGATTCATTCTCCTTCACATTCAGGCGGTTACCCTCGTTTACAAGGTAAGGCTCCTGATCTGCGGGAACATAGATCGTGGAAAGACCGGGCTGCGAAACCTGCGGGATGCTTGCACTGCTGCTGAAGCCCCAGTGAGCCATACAAGCAATCTCTTTGCTGAAAGTGATGGCATCGTGCGTGGCGATATTCTGACCCATCGACTTCTCGGCTACGGCGTAAATATAGTTATCGCCATTGGCAAGACGGAAACCGGTGGGGTTGATTTCTTTGGTGGAACCCATTGCCAAAAGCACCAGCACGTCATCGGACATCTTGGTAGGTACAGTTTCGCCGTCCTTCTGCTGCGGCACGCTGGTAGTCTCCTGCGAGTACGCATCGCGGAAATACGGGAACGAAACCACGGTTCCGTTGCTGTTCAGACGGTCGTTGTCGGACCCGGCAAGATTCATACCGTATTTGGAGCAATAGTTCTCGTTGTCGTCATTCCAAACCCAGATTACGGCAAATTCACCGGGCTGCAACTTGATGCTGTCCGGGTTGTAAATTTCAACCGTTCTCTTGTCGCTCTTGACGTTCGGATCATCGTAAACGTTGCCTGCAACCAGGTTGATTACATTCTCAAACTTGTGCGTGGAACGCCACGTGCTGGCAGCCTGCTTGTTGTTGTCCTTAGCGCGCAGGAGGCAGTAGTTGGAAAGGTCGATTTCCTTGGTGCCGCGGTTATACAGCTCGATGTACTCGTAGAGGTCGCCGTCATTGCTGTTGCCGTCCGGGTTAGTGGACTGCGGCATAATCTCGGTGATGACCAGGTCAAGCTTGCCGGCATCCTCCTTTGTGGATTTGTCAAAGGTTTTCGTTGTTGCGTCAGCCGCCCCGACGGACAGTGCCAGCACGGATGCCAGCATCAGCACAGCCAGGAG
>CAKSPL010000031.1 GCA_934481325.1 uncultured Eubacteriales bacterium
AGTTTACCTAACTGAATAAACTACATAGCCAAACGCTGCGGAACCGAGCGTTTGGCTTATTTTTATGAAAAGGAAGGATGAACGCTAAGAAACTTGGATTCGAACGTAATATACATAAGCTCGTTTACAAGCATGGCTCTGCAAGCCCGGAAGACCGCGGACACTTGCAAGCCCATGTTTCACCAAGGGAGAAATGTACCATTGCGCTGCATCTGAATTGGATAACACAAATTCGGCATCTAAATTGACCTGTAAACACAAAAAAGGGCGGCGTATGCCGCCCTTTTTTGGCGGATGGCGCGCTTTTCCCCGGAAAAAGCACGCCGTTCGGTTTCGCCGCGTGCCAGCCCTCGTCCTCAACAAACCGGTCGTCCGTGCGCAGATTCATCCCCGCGGGCTTGCCGCAATGCGGGCAGACCGGAATCAGCTCGGTTGGGATTTTCCCATCCCTTTGCTCCCGCACCATCCGGCGGATTTCCGCCTCGTTGTCCCGGGTTTCGCGACAGCACGGCTCACTGCACTGAAAAAGCCCATAGTCCCCCTGCGTGTAAAACAGCCGCTTCTTTTCAAACCCCGCTTTTTGAAAGCAGTGATCCACGTTGGTGGTAATGACAAAATAGTCCTTATCCTTTATCAGGTTCCGCAGGGTTTCATAAACCGGCTTCGGTGTTTTTTCATAACGGTTGATCAGGATGTACCGGCTCCAGAAGCCCCGGTATTCCTCGGGTGTTTTGTAAGGATAAAACCCGCCGGAATACATATCGTGAAAGCCGTACTTCTCTTCAAGATCGGCAAAATAACGGTGAAAACGCTCCCCGTCATAGGTGAACCCGGCGGACGCCGAAAGCCCCGCCCCGGCACCGATGACAACGGCTCTGCCGCCTTTTTCCACGATAAAAACCTCGTCGTCCATCGGATCGTTCGTTTTGTATGCGTGGAGCTTCACGGCTCCGAAACCGTAAATGCCGACCTCGCCTTTTGCAAGCGTAACTTTTTCAAATGTATTCTTATTCATTGTTTTTCTCCCTCGTTTTGGAATGGTGCCGGGGGCGGATCCGTTCCCCCTTGGACAAGCCCAGTATGCATCGGGCGTTTCGGCTTGTAAAGCACGCACTTTTTTGTGCCGTAGTCATAAAAAAGTGGCTTTTGCCGTGCGGCTTGAAAAATCCGGCTGATGCTGATATAATAAAAGTGTAGCATCCGGGATCGGGTGTTACGGGAAAGCGAGGTACAGGTATGCTGACAAAAGAAGAACTGCCCGCCTGCCCGGTGGCAACAACGGTACAGCTGATTGGAAGCAAATGGAAGCTGTTGATTATCCGCAACCTGCGAAGCCGCCCGTGGAGGTTCAATGAACTGCGAAAGGACCTTGCCGGAATCAGCCAAAAGGTGCTGACCGACAGCCTGCGCGAAATGGAGGCGGACGGAATCATTACCCGCACCGTATATCCGGAGGTTTCGCCGCGGGTGGAATATGCGCTCTCGCCGCTCGGAGAAACGCTCGGTCCGATTCTGAACGCGATGGCGAGCTGGGGCAACCGCTACAAGACCGACCGTTCGGCAGGGGAGGGGACGCAATGAGGAGATTTTTCGGAGCCGTTGCGATTCTGTATTTTCCGTTGCTTTTCCTGCTGGCATTCTTTCCGAAGCCTACGGAAGGTGCTTCCGCCTATTGGTTGAACCTGCTGTTCTTTTTCTTGTATTCCTTTCCGTTTTATTGTGTGTTTTTGGAGGCGGGAGAAACAATCGTTTCAAAATGCGCGCACCGCACCAATGCCGAACGGGTGATACACGCCGTCCGGCTGTTATTGTCGGTGGGAATATTGCTCACGCTGATTGATTTACCCGGATATCTGTATTTGGCACTCGCTCTGGCGGTGGCGTGGGCGGCTTTGCGGATTCTCGGTGCCGTTCTTTTTCGCGGAAAGTGCCGGCGGGATGAAATCCCGATAACCAAAGGCTTCTTAATTTCGGTACTGGCGGTTTTTCTTGCCGTATGCGGCATCCTTATAATCCTTCGGATATCCTTGGACCGGAAAAACAGACCCGAACCGCTGAGTGAGGCGGAGGTATCCGCAATCGGGAGCATCCGGGAGGAATCGTAAGCAGAGAATCGCAAGCAGAGAATCGCAAGCAGGCAATTGCAAGCAGGCAATCGCAAGTGGGCAATTGCAAGCAAGGAATCGCGAAAATGGAACCCCAAAGGGCAGAGCTTGCCTGAAAGTCAAGGATGCTTTGTGGCTTCCCTGACGATTTTTCTGCGTGAAAAATCTACTTTGACGCGTATTCGACAAAAAAGTCTTGCTTTTTTGCAAATAATGTGCTACAATAATATATATTTTAATTTAGAGAAAGGAGAAAGCGCGGATGATCAATGCACAAGAGGTTTTGGTGGCAAACGGTGCGGGGATCCTCATTTTGGCGGTTTCCTTTCTTTCCGAGGTAAAATTTAAAAAAGAAAAGCATTTAAGCAACAAGCTGTTCAAAGCCATCAGCCTGCTTGCCTTTTTCGCCCTGATGGCGGAAACGGCAACCTTCCTGTTGGACGGAACTCCGGGCGGGGTGGCGCATTTCCTGCAATATCTGCTCAATGCCTATCTGTTTTTGGCTTCCGGCGGGGTGGGTGCCCTTTGGGTGCTGTATGTGAACGTTCGCATCTACCACAGCAAAAAGCGATTCCGCCGGTGGCTTCTGCCCACGCTTTTGCCGTATGGTGTGATTGTATTGCTGATTATTTGTGACCTGTGCGGCACGGGGCTGATTTTTTCGGTTTCGGAGCAGAACGTGTATCAGCGCGGGCAATGGGTTGTTCTGCAATATCTGATTCTCATCTGTGATTATGCCGTCAGTCTGATTCAGGCACTGGTTGCCGTGCGGCAAAATCATCATCCGCGCTTTTTCCCGGTTCATTATTTCGTGTTGCCGTGTGTTTTCGGCACGCTGATACAGATTTGCTTTTACGGTCTGGCAACGGGGTGGTTTTCGGTGAGTCTCGCGTTGCAGTTTATCCGGTTGCACATTGCCGAGGAAAATGCGTTTGTGGACGAGCTGTCGGGGCTTTATAACCGCAAATATTATAACGGCGTCATCCGCAAGCTGGAAAAGAGCCGGAAAAACCGGACGATTGCCGGCGTGCTGATGGATATTGACCAATTCAAAGCCATCAACGACGTATGGGGGCATTTTGCCGGGGATGAAGCCATTCGCAGTCTCGGGCGGATTCTGTCAGGCGTTGCCACCGAAAAAACGATGGCGTTCCGCCTGGCGGGGGATGAGTTTGTGCTGTTGGACGCCAACGGAACCGAGGAGGGAGCCGAGCGGCTGATGCAAACGGTGCGGGAGAGCGTGGAGCGGTTCAACGATTCGGCGGACAAGCCCTATCGATTGTCGCTTTCGATGGGATATACGTTGTGCAATACGGAAAATTTTGACCCGAACGCATTTTTACACGAAATGGACCGTCATATGTATTCCCAAAAGGCGGAACGCTACGAAAGGCAGGGCATCCCGCCCGCACAGCCGTTTCCGGAGCCGCAGGAAAAAGCCGGATGCTAAGGCTCCGGCTTTTCTTGTTCGGGTGATTCGGGAACGCACGGCAAGTTTTTTTCACCTCGATAAAAGGAACCTCCCTGACCCTTTCGGGTCAGGGAGGTTCCTTGCGAAAACGCGATTTTCTCATCATATATAGGGGGATATTATAAAAATACTTCGGCTTTTGCCCCCGGATGCGTATGCCGCAGGAGGTAGCGCGTCAGGATGCGGGAGCGGGTGAAGGAAAGCGCGTGGCGGGGGCAGGCAACCACACAGGCAAGGCAACGCCGGCAATGCCTGCCCGCAATGCCGTTTTGCATTTCCCCGAAGGGGCAAGCCGCAGTGCAGATGCCGCAACTCGTGCAATCGGCATTTTTTCGCAACTTAACGGCGATTCTGCTTCGTGTTCCCGGGAAAAAGCCTGCCAAAGGGTGATGCGCGGAAAAGGGAATCCGCACCTCGTTTTCCCCGTTGGCGGCAAGCAGGCGGTCGAGGACGACTGTGTCAAAGTCGTTTTGGAACATCCTTGACTCGGCGTAAGATCCGATGTACCCGGTGTGGGAGCCGTTGTGTTCGGCAGGGGATTCGGTGTACTCGGCGGGGGATGTGGTGTGTTCGGCAGGGGATTCGGTGTACTCGGCGGAGGATGCGGCGCGTTCGGTGCGGGAGCCGCTATATTCGGCGGGTAATTCGGTGTGTTTGGCGGGCGAACCGCTGTATTCGGCAGTGATTTCTGTGCGCCCGTCGGGAAGATAAGTATGTCCCGTGGGGAGATAGGCGGCGGCACAAATGCGGGCGGGCGTGATTTTTTGCGCCTTTTGCAGGACATTTCCGTGCGAAATGCCGCCGTAGGTGGCGATCAGCGTGACGTTTCCGGCGTGCAGGTTTTTCAGAAAATCCTTTACCGGGTCGGGGATTGCCTGACAGTATACCGGAAAGACGACAAAGACGCGCGACAGGCGGTTTTTCCCGGTTTCACGGCTGTGACCGTTATTTTTTGCGGTTGCCGCTTTTCCCTCTGTGCCGCGCGGAAAATTTTTTGTCAGCCGGAACAGCGGGGCGTTTAAGACCCTTGCATAGTATTCTGCCACCGCCAGACTATGCCCGGAGCCCGAAAAACAGTAAATCTCCGTCATTTTTGCTCCATATATGCGCACATCCGGCGGCATTCGGGCAATTCCTCCAGGGTAAAACCAAGGGAGGTTTCCAGCTCCCGCACGGTTTCCTCTCTGCTTCTGCCGCAATTGCGGGAGGAAAGCGAGATTTCGATGGCGGAAAACGGGATGGTTTTGCTTTGACAATGATAAAAGCGGAGGAATTGCGTGTGATCCTTGCAACGCTCAATGCTACAGCTGGTGTGCAATGCCTTGGCGGATTCTTCGGGAGCCACCCAACCGCACTCCTTCACCAGCAGCTCCTTTACCAGATTCCAGTTGTAGGTTCCGCCGCAGATGCGGTCAAAATCTATGTGAACGAAAGCGGGAACGCGCCCGGTACGGGAGGAATAACGGACACTGCGGCGCAGGGGCGGCAGAAATTCCGGCACCTCGCGGATCGCCGCCGTGACGTTGGCAAGCAATTCGTTTTCGTATCCGCTGAGCTTTACCAGCGGGTTTCCGAAGGCAAGCTGACGCATCGTCAGCAATGCCTGAATCTGCCCGCCCCGAAGGGGCGGACGAAGCGTGAGGACACGCCCGGTGTTGTAGAGAAAGTGCAGAAGCCGGTTCCCGGAAAAGGAATACGCCATTTTCGGTGCCATATGGTTGTAATACAGTCCCAATACCTGCACGGGCTCGTTTCCCGCCACAAAATACGGCACCCGCTCGGCAACCAGTGTGGGGTAAAACAGCAGATAGGCAAGCGAGGGGCAGGCGCAGGTGTTGCCCGCTCGCTGATACAGCGCGCGATAAAAGCGGCGCAGATCGGTATGACTGACGGTGCGGGTTACAAATTCCACGGTGTCAAAATGCTTTTTGGCGTTTTCAATGCTCGCCCTTGCGCTTTCCGATATGTAGGGGATTTCCCAGGTCATCGCCAGTACGCGCAGTCTCCTGACCTTTGCAAGGTAGTAAAGAAGATAGGTGGAGTCCTTTCCTCCGGTGTAGAATACCGCAACGTCAAACCGGGCGTTTTTCGCCCGGGGGAAATCGTTGCAAACGGGCAACACGCTTTTCAGCCTTTCGGCAAGGTCGGCGGTGGCGCACATCGGGCACTGCCCGTTCTTGTCAAATTCCAGCCCGGGAATCATAAAATCGTTGGAAACGCAGGTGCGGCAAAAGCGCGCTTCCCGCAGACTTTTCGGCGTGGTGCGAAGCCCCGCCTCCGGCACTACCTGCACGCCGACCAGCGCACCGAGCGTTTTCAGCTTCGCCGGGGAGAGTACGCAGGGCAATTTTGCAACGATTTTTTGCTGTGCCTTGCCAAGGCGCACGCGGTTGTGAAAAAGGTTCTCCTTTTGGCGAAGACCGTAATATACCAGATGCTTTCCTTCCGGTTTCCATCGGTTCTGCAACGCATAGATGCTCATCGTGTTTTCCTCTTTCCTTCGGATTGTTCGGACAGATGATTTTATTTTAGCACATCCGACACATTTTGTCCACAGATAAACAAAAAAGACACCGCCCGCAGGCGGTGCCTTTTTTTGGCTTTTCAGACCGTAGCCGGTTCCTCCGCGGCGGATTCCTCCGCGGCGGGTGCCGCTTCTGCCGCGGCTTTTGCCTCGGCAAGAGCTTTTTCGTATGCCGCAATTACGGCACCTTCCAACTCCGCACGGAACGGAGCGTTGATGGGATGTACAATATCCCTGTAAGTGTCATCCGGGTTCTTGCGGCTGGGCATCACGATAAAGAGACGCTCCCGCGCGTAAATGACCTTGATATCGTGAACGGCGAGCTGCGCGTCAAATGTGACGGAAACGACCGCTTTCATCGGGCCTTCGTCAAAGAGTTTGCGGATTTTTACATCGGTGATTTGCATTGTGTTTTCCTCCCTTGCAGTTCTGAAAATCAGGTTACGAGTATAGTATAAAGTGAATTTGTGGTATTTATTCAATCGGTTTGTGTTTGCTTTGTGAAAATGACCCCAAAATGCGGTTTATATTGTAAATTACTTGTGAACGGAGGGCGGAATATGTCGGTAAGGAATACACGCGCGGGTGTCGCGGCAATTGCCGCGGCACTTTCGGGCGCAAAACGGCTGTGGTTTATCGGAATCGGCGGGGTGCATATGGCATCGCTTGCGCTGTTTGCCGCAAAGCGGTTTTCGGTGGCGGGGTCGGATACGGCGCGGGGGGAGGGGACGGCGCGATTGCGCGCGATGGGCATCCCCGTGACCATCGGACATAATCCGGCGGCGGCGTGCGCCGCGGACGCGGTGATTTTCACACTTGCCATTTCCCCGGAGGATGAGGAATATCTGGCGGCGCGGCAGGCGGGCGTCCCCTGCTTTTCCAGAGCCGATTTTCTCGGCTTTCTGATGGCGGACTATCCCACCCGCATCGGGGTGGCGGGCAGTCACGGAAAAAGCACGGTTACGGCGATGATTGCGGAAATCCTGCTCTCTGCCGGTCGCTCCCCGACCGTGTTCTGCGGTGCCGCGGTGCGGTCAATCGGCTCCCCGTTTACGGCGGGGTGCGGGCGGGAGGTGCTGTTTGAGGCGTGCGAATATGAGGATTCCTTTCTTTGTTTTTCCCCCACGCTGGCGATTCTTCTGAACGCAGAGCTGGATCACACGGATTATTTCGCAAGCGAGAGTGCGATTGACCGTTCGTTTGCCGCGTTCGGCGCACTGCCGGGGGCATCCGGCACGCTTCTTTATTCTGCGGACGACGCGGGTGCCGTGCGCTGTTCCGCACAATCTCCGGCACGGCGGGTATCTTTCGGGACGGCAGGGGACTATCGGATAGAAGCCCCCGTCATCCGGAACGGGTGCGGGGCGTTTGTGCTTCGCACCCCGACCGGAGGGGCGTTACCGCTCTCGCTCCGGGTGCCGGGAATGCACAATGTGCAGAACGCCGCCGCCGCGGCGGCGGCGGCAGATCTGCTCGGGGTGCCGTTCGGGGTGATTGCGGCGGCACTTGGGGCGTTTCGGGGTGCTTCCCGGCGGATGGAATTTCGCGGGGTGTTTTTCGGGGCGCGGTTTTATGACGACTATGCACATCACCCCACCGAAATCCGTGCCTCCCTTCACACCGCGCGGACACTGCTCGGGCGGGGCGGGCGACTGTATTGTGTGTTTCAGTCCCATACCTATTCCCGCACGGCGGCGTTTTTTAAGGAGTTCTGCGCGGCACTGCGTCTTGCCGACCGTGTGATTGTAACCGATATTTATCCCGCGCGGGAAACCGACACGAAAGGGATGAGCGGCGCACTTCTTGCCGCCGGAGTCGGGAACGGGGCGGTGTATGCGAACAGCCTCGGCGCGGCGGTGGCATTGCTTGGGCGCGAGCTTGCCCCGCTTGACCTGGTGGTGGTGATGGGAGCCGGGGACGTGAACCGTATTTTTGCGGAATTTGGCGAAAAGGGCTTTACAAGCGGCACGGAATCGGATAAAATATAGAAGGTAAAAAAACGGGAAAGGGGAGCGCGTATGAAACCGTACGAGGCACTGGCGGCAGTCTATGACCGGCTGAACGGCGATGTGGATTATGAAGCACTGGCGGATTTTGCCCGCGCGGTGTTTGCACGGTACGAAATCTCCCCGGAGCTGGTGCTGGATCTCGGGTGCGGCACGGGAGGGCTGACCTTTCCGCTTGCCCGCCGGGGGTATGATATGATCGGCGTGGACGGCAGTGCCGAGATGCTTTCCGTGGCGTATGAACGGAAAACGGCGGAAAACGCCCCCGGGGTGCTGTTTCTCTGCCAGGATATGCGCGCATTTGAGCTTTACGGCACGGTGGGTGCGGTGGTCAGCTCTCTTGACTGTCTGAATTACCTGACAGAGGACGGCGACCTTGAAAAATGCTTTTCGCTGGTGCACAATTACCTGGACCCCGACGGGGTGTTCCTGTTTGACGTGAACACGCCGTATAAATTTGAACGCATTTTCGGCAATGAAGCCTACGTTCTGGAAAGCGACGAGGGCGGAAACGCCTATTGCGGTTGGCAGAACGAATACGACAAGGAAAAACGCCTGTGCCGTTTTTATCTCTCGGTGTTTACCGAGGAGGCGGACGGGCGTTACCGCCGCACGGACGAGGAGCAGACCGAACGGTGCTATACCGGGGAGGAGCTCCGCGCGGCACTTACGGGCGCGGGCTTTGCGGAAATTTCATTTTTCGGCGATCTGAAATTTGGTGCGCCGGAGGAAAAAACGGAACGCTGGTACGTGGCGGCAAGATGCAAAAAGTAGCCTGACAGGAGAACGAAACGGATGAAAAACGCAACGATTTTAAGAGGAATGACAAGGGACGGGAGCGCGCGGATTTGCGTAATCAACTCCCGTGCAATTGTGAATGAGGCAATCCGCATTCACCATACGGCACCCACGGCAACCGCGGCACTGGGGCGACTGCTGACCGGGGTTTCGATGATGGGCAGTCTGCTGGGGGAAAAGGAAAACAGCCTTTCGGTAACGGTGGCGGGCAAAGGCCCGCTCGGCAAAATGATTGCCGTATCGGATTACTGCGGCAATGTGCGCGGATACGTGCAGAATCCGGATACCGACCTGCCCCTTAAGCCGAACGGAAAGCTGGACGTGGGCGGTGCCGTGGGTGCCGGCACGATGACCGTGGTCAAGGACCTTGGCGGAAAGGAGCCGTACAACGGGGTGATTCCGTTGGTGAGCGGGGAGATTGCCGAGGACATCACCTCTTATTTTGCCACCAGTGAGCAGGTGCCGACCCTGTGTGCGCTGGGGGTGCTGGTGGATATTGACCGCACCTGCCTTGCGGCGGGCGGGGTGTTGGTTCAGCTGCTCCCCTTTGCCGACGAAAAGGTGGTGGCACAGCTGGAGAAAAACAGCTCCTTGCTCGGCAACGTGTCCGCACTGTTTGCGCGCGGGCTTTCCGAGCGGGAGATTGCCGATATCGCGCTTTCGGGGATTGAGTGGGATGTGTTTGACGAATTGGAGGTCGGCTACCGTTGCACCTGCTCACGGGAGCGCATTGAGGGTGCGCTTGCCTCGGTAGGGAAAAAGGAGATTGACCGGATGCTTGCCGAGCAGGTGGCGGAGGGCAAGCCCGAGGAATTGGAGGTAGACTGCCGTTTTTGCGGTGCCAAGTACCGTTTTACCAAAAAAGAGCTGGAGGCACTTTGCGGGGAAACCGACGCTTAAGTC
>CAKSPL010000032.1 GCA_934481325.1 uncultured Eubacteriales bacterium
TACTTATGCTTGGCAATACAAAGCCGCAGGCATTCCTTCAGCTTATCCCGCACACGGCGCATCCGCACGGATACCGGCAACACCACGCAAAGGAACGACAGCATAAACAACCCGCCGAAAATCGAACCGATCCGGATATACCGCAAAATATCCATCACCTCAAAGGCACGGATTTCCTGCAGGAAATGATACGGAATCAACATAGACGCCAGCATCAGCACCAGCAATACCACATCGGCAACAATCCACTTGCTTCTGCGTGTTTGCAGCTTTAGATACTCCCCGTAAGTGCGGTTTGCTTTTTCCCGCACCTCGGCATAATCGGTTTTCAGGTACTCCGCCTGCAGGGTTCTGCCGAACAGCTCGGAAATCTCCTTTTGCCGTGTCTGCACCGCAAGGTCATATTGCAGCTTGGAGGGACACTGCTTTACCAGCTTGAACGCCCCCTCCTGCCGGAGCTGTTCAAACTCCTTTTGCACGGTCACATCTCTGGTGCTGTCCCGCTTGCTCAGGTACTGCCCCATAATCCGGTCAAACTCCAGTCGGTCGGCTTCGCTCGCCTCGCCCATCCGGCTGGAAGCGTATTCCATAATCCGGCGGTACAGCTCCTCCACGGGGAAATCCAGCTCTTGCCCGTTCACCTTTGCATAGAATTCCTTCAGCTTTGCCGCCTCGTCATCCGAAACAGGTTCCTTTTCCTTTCCCTTTTCCGGATTCTTCTTTTTTTCTTTTGCGGATTCATCGGCGGCACCGTCCTTTTTCCGGTCGGTTTTACCGTCCTTTGCCGCTTCCTTTTCTTCCTTTTTCTTCTTCTCCGCTTTCTTTTTTGCAATCCGCTCCCTGGTGTCGATATCCAGTGAATAATATTCGCACTGGTTGCCCGTGGCAATTTCCTGCGCCACGCGCACTTTGTTCCAAGCCCGTTCCAGCACGTCTTTGAGTGCAACCGCATTGATATGGGCAATTTCCACCTCGCTGTCCGTCCAATCCTCCTCGCGCTCGTAAATGCGCACCAGGTAAAGGGACAGCGCAAGCGTATCAAATGCCGCCAGCGCGGAGCCGCCGCCGTATGCCGTTACATAGGTGTGGCTGATGATGTGTGTTTTTTCATTGACTCTCGCAGCGTATTCTGCGGTTCTCACACTGACCTCGCGGATAAAATCCGAAAAGGTCATTGCCAGCCCGTCACGGTACGGATAATCCGCCACGCGGAAGGTCAGTGACACCTCGGGGGTGCAGTAAACGCGGAATGCCTCATACGGCACGTCCTCGAAATCCGTCCCGGAGGCCGGTTCCCTCTCGGCAGGACTCTCCGCAGGCAAAACCGGCGTCATAATTTTTTTCATCTGTTCCTCCCGGTTGGCAAGGAACGCGTATTTGTCGTTTTTCTCGTTCTGAATATAGTAAACCTCCCGCGTAGCGGAATGGAGGTTTCTTTTTTCCAGATAATTGAACAGATGATCCGTCAGATAGGTTTCGATATACGGATAATAGACGCAAAGATCCACACCGGGATCCTCACGGTAGCCGTTGTCACCGTAAGGCCGGCGAATCCGGTCAAAGCAATAAAAATCAACAAGAACCGCAATGCGGAACATATCGGCACCCAGTACATTCTGTCGATAGCAGATTTCCTCGGCACATTCCTCCACCTCATCCAGCCGGCAATGCATCCATCTGATCTTGCTGTATCCGGCAAGCTCAAACAAAAGGTCACTGTCAAAGGTTTTGTTTTCCGATGTGTTGATCACATAGGTCAGCATATTTTTTCCTCACTATCTGTGTTTCTCGGGCTGCTACACCCGCCGCTCAGCCTGTCAGCCCGTGCATATCCGGCCGATTCAGCCCGCCGTTTTTTCGGCAATCCGTTTTTTCAGGCGCAGAACCAGCGGCTTTTCCAGCTTTTCGCCAAGCTCCGCTGTGCCGCGTGCGGCAAGAGAAGCGGTCAGTTCCGGCGTCATCACCTCACCGGGGCAGTGATACAGCGCAAAAATCGAATCCGCCAGCGCACCGATCACCCGCACAAAGGATGACCCGCGCAGGGCACGCCCCGCCGACCGGGCATTCAGGGTTTCTGCCAGCGTCATCGGCAGAGTGTTAAGCCGAATGCCTTTCCCCAGCATCCGCATCAGCGGGGTTCGACCCACCGCCGCGGCAAAGCCCTGTGCCGAAACCGAATCCTCATCCAACTGCGGCAGGGATCGGCGGATGCCGTCAAGCCATTTGTCAAACTCCACAGCCCCGGTATTGGTCAGCCATTCGTTTTCGGCAAGATACTGCCACATCAGGTCAAAATCACCCGCGATAACGGGGGTACCGTCCGCGGTCAGCGGGACGGTGTCCCCTGCCCACACGGCACAAAGAATGTTCTCCCCCTCGTCGTTCTTTCGGGAGGTCAAATCATCCCGGATGAACAAATACAGAAATGCGCGCGCCGTATCGGCAAGGCGTTTTTCCTCGGTTGCCGCATCTAGATACGGCAATGCCGCGCGCCGCCCGGGGAAAAGCTCCGGGAGCCACGCAAGCGTGGCATATTTCCGGGAGAAAAAGCCGCATTTGCAATATTCGGCGTACCAGTTTTCCCCTTTTGCGTTCTCGCGCAATACGGCAAGCCCGGAAAGGGTCAGATTTTCCGTATACCCGACCGCAAGAATCCGGAACGGTGAAAGCACGTCGCAAAAAGCAAATTCCGCGTCCAGGCACTGCCCTAAAATCAGGAGCTTTCGCATTGCACGCCCGGCATCCTGTCCGCCGGCAGTTTGTGCATCGGTTGCGCTCTGTGCCGTATCCGTTGCACTATTCTCCGCGTTTTCGGGTTTCGGTGTATTCGTTGCGCTCTCCTCCGCGTTTTCGGGTTCCGCAATGCCCTCTGCCCTTGCCGCTCTCCTGTCCGGGTTCTCCCCGGCCGCCGACAGCATTTCCGCCGCCCCGGCAGGAATCAGCAGGCATTTGCAACGGCGGGGAGGGCTTTCGGGATTCGGCGCGGTATACGCCGCAACAGGCTCCGCACGCCCCGCCGTTTGTGCAAGCAGGGCGGCAAATGCCGTTTTATCCTTTTCATACAACAGCCCGAACAACCCGGATTTTTGAAGTGCGCGGAATGCGTCGCTTTCCCGGAAGGAAGCAAGAAGATGTCGGTGCATCTCCGTAATCCACTCATTCACGGCGGCATCGAATGCCAACCCGGAGCAGGTCTCCTCCCGGTTCAGCTCCGCCGCAAAGGCGTTTTGCAAGCGGTCGGTGATTTCCGCAGGGAGACTCGTGCAAAGCGCGCGCATCCGTGCGCCGTACTGCCCGTAGAGAGCCTCCTTTTGCGCAAGGTCGTCCCCTGCGAAGGCGGTAAAGCCAAAGGCACGGGATCCGCTCCGCATACACGCATCGTCGGCAAGCTCCCTTGCCGCCGTATCGGCGGTAGCCATACAACGGTCGAAAATCCCGGTCAGCCGCCGGATATCTTCGCGAAGGAGCATCAGCGCGGCGATTCTGCGGCGTTCGTCATAAACGCGCGCGATTGCGGGGCAACCCGCCGCAATCAGCTCCGACAAAGCCCGGCAGGTTTTCCCGGTGATGTCTTTTGCGCGCGCCGGTACCTCAAACCAGGGCAGGCATTTTTCCGGCAAAGGAAGAAACGCGATTTTCCGCAGATAATCCAAGGGCTTTTCCCCTGTCTGCATCGCATACCGCGGGTCAACGTTCCGGGAAAGCAGATGCTTTTCCAACTCCTCGGCAAGCGTGCAGAGTGCCGTATATGCCGCCGTGCCGACTCTGCCGTCAAATCCGATTTTCCCGAACAGCGATTCCGCCGTTCCCGGTGTGCGCCATTTTGTGCGAAGGGCAAGCACCGCCTCGATCAGTGCCTTGGCACTGTCCTCGGCGTAGCCGTTCTGCGCCCCGCTCCACTCCTTGACCAGTGCGGCAAACTCCGTTTTTTTCGCCTCGGCGGTCTTTTTTCGGTCGCCGAACCGATGAATGCAGCTCCCCTGCCGCAGTTTTTCGGAGATTGTCTCCGTTTTCGGGGGGATTTCCGGCACGGACAATTCGCCCGCCGCCGTGCAGATTTCCGTAAAGTATCTATTTTCCTCAACCGGCTCGGCAATTTTTTTTGCTTTCCGGTTTTTCTTATTTTCAACGATTAAAAATTCCTTTTCCGTCTCGGAAAATTCCCGGGCGTGGCGGAAAGCCCCCGCCAGCTCTTCGGTATATTCCGTCATCGAGCGAAGCGTGAAATACCTGCCGATTTCCCGTTCCGGCAACGACAGGCAAAACGCCGAGGCTGTGGCAAAAGGAGTTTCCCCTGCCGGGGGAGGTGCCGTTGGCAGGGTGCCAACGGAAAGTGCGAACAGTAGCTCGCACAAAAGACCCGTATGCTCCTCCCGCCGGAGAATCCCGGGGGTTTTTCCGGCAAGATACACGCGGTTGAAAAGCCGCCCGCCTGCATACGCATCGGTCTTCATCGGATACAACGCGCCGAAAATCGGATCCTTTGCGGCACCGATGGTAAAGCCCGCATCCTTTCCGATTCCGGTTACAACGGCATTCAGCTCACGCAATGCGGCGTAAGCGTTGCCCTCGGATTTGGTTTTCTGCACCTCTGTCCCCATAAAAGGCAATGCTCCGGGGAGAGAGAGAAGTGCGCAAAATTCCGCCCCGATGCCCCGTTCGGCAAGGGCGCGCGCCACATAAAGCGAGAGCGGAAGCAATAGTGCGGAGCCGGTTCCGCCGGCTACCGAAGCCACGGAAAGCACCGTGCACTCGCTGTTTTCGGGGATTTTTTTCAGAGCATCCTCCAGCTCCTGCCGCCGCTCGCCGGAAAGGAAATCGGCAAGTGCGACCATCGCCTTCATCCGGAACGAGCCGGAACCGCGATTCATCCCCCATTCCGCCCCGAAGGAGGAAGCCGCGGCGGTTGCCCCACCGGCCGGGAACCAACGCGAAATGCGGTCTCCCAACCGCGCGACCACCGCGCCGAAGGATTCGTCCGAGGTCAGAGAGAAAAACGCGGAGCCGGAAGCCTGCCGTGCGGTATTTTCGTCCGTGTCAAAAAGCAACGGCAAAAAATCCGCCACCGCGGAATACTTTTCCGCGAACGCGTTTGCCGCCTCACAGCCGATGCCGCCGACACCGATGATCACAATCTGTTTTTTCATATTCTGACCGCCTTTTGCTTGCTGTCCCCGTCACCGGCGGATACCGGTGACGGGGAATGGGTACTTTTACTCGTCAGCCTCGTCTTCGCTGACGGTGGAAACGGTTTCTTCTTCAGTGGCAGGACGCTTGGTAGCCGCCTTGGCGCGTGTGCCGCGCCCCTTGCCGCGATTCAGCTCCTGCGCAATTTCGGGATACTCCTCGTAGTTGAAGTTTGCGTCGATGCAGATTTCGCCCTTTTCGTTGATGGCATTGTCCTGCGGAATGTTGCGGAAGGTGCCTGCATAGTTCAGCCAGGACACGAACTGGTTGAAGTACATTCTCTTGTCGCCCGCCTCGTTCTGGAAGATTCTCGCACGGGAAAGCCCCAGGAACACTCTGCCGATCTGCTGACGGTAAACCTGGATAAACCGCTCGGGATCCAACTCCTGCTTTGCACGGAAGGTGCAGAACTGCATAAACACGCTGTATGCCACGCGCAGAATCTTCTCCGCGTCGTCGCAGTCCTTGGAGGCTTCCTCGCTGGTCTTGACCAGATAAGCCAGCTCCAGAATGCCGGGACCGATCTTCTTCGTCGTTTCGGTGTCTTCCTCCGTGTCGTCGGTCACCGCCTTTGCGGAGGGATCCTCAAACAGCGTGGTTCTCAGATTCGTCATAAAGGCGGAACGGGTCATCGCGTCTTCCAGGCGCGGCACCTCGGTGTTGCTTGCGATGTTGGGCAGCATATTCAGCTGTGCCGTAATATCCGCATCGAATTTCGCGCTCCAGTTTTCAATCAGGTCATCCTCATTGCGCAGCCAGGTCACCAGCTGAGCGATGTTCTTGATTTGCACCATATTGCCGTCCATCCCGATAATCGGCTTCTTTTCGCCGCGGGTCAGATAGCGGAAGGAATACACGCGGTTGGTCTGTGCCAGTCCGCTTGCCTTATAGGTAATCTCACCGTGTGCCAGCGCGTACAGGAGAGCCTTGACCATCCGCTCGTCGCACAGCTCCTCCATCTTTTGGTTCATATAGGGCAGATAGCCGCGGCGGTGCAGATCCTTGCCGATGTGGGGGTTCCACATATCGGTGTTGTACGCCTTGAAGCGGCGCAGTGCCTCGGTATAATTCTTGAAGTACACGTTGTCGGAGCCGAGCTCGTCAAACTTGGCGATGCAAAGAGGCGAAATGTCCATAATCTCGCCGGTGCAGTACAGCACGTTGTCGGGCATATTTTCCACAATGGAAACGCGCACGCTGTCATCACCCGAATAACGGCGCACAAACTCCTCGGTGCAGCTGCGGATGACATTGCTTTCCTTGTTCTGGTCGGCAGGCATATGAAGCCCGAATTCATCCGCGTGCTTCTTGATGTACTTGCCGGTTTCCAGCGAGAGCATAAATACCAGCACGTTAGAGGGCTTGACGAGGTCGCTGTCGTTGTTGACGGAATTGATGCGGAGTGCGGGGGTTGCCAGCTCCTGTGCGGTGGAGAAGCAGGAACGGAACGCCGCTTCCAGCGAAGCACCTTCCCTGCAGGATGCCTGAATCGCCTGCACCACGTTGTAGGAAGCGATTTTGTTGTATGCATCGGAGCGGGCGATGTAATCCCGGTATGCGTTCACCATTTCGGAGAACAGAGAGCGATAAGCGCGGGCATCCTTTTCGTTCCAGTTGTCATCATCGTGGCTGGCTGCCGCGGCGGCACCGTATGCGGCGGTAAACACGCCCTTACCGGTGATGTTGTCGGTTTCCGCAATCTGTGCGTCGTTTTCGGGTCCGGCGTGTTCAAACACCTCTTTCAGGATGGCGTTCTTATCCTCAATCGTGGAGTACACGTTGATTACGCTGTCCACCGTGCCGGCATCCTTGCGCAGAACCGTTTTGGTCTCCTCTGCCAGCTCCTCTTTCTCCTTTTCAAAACGGGAGAAGAAGTTGCGATATTTCTCGATGAGAAGATCCAGGTTGCGGGAAATCTTGGTGAACACGCTGTATTTCAGCTGTTCTACCGCCTTGGTCTGAATCTTGTGCATCAGAAGCGGCATATCCGCTTTCAGGCACTCGAAATCACAACGGGCATCGGTGCGCTTTGCGACATACGCATCCGGATCCTCCAACAGGATCAGCAGACGCTTGGCATCGCCTCCGTTGGCGTAAGCACTGCGTCTGATCGTTCTTCCGTCACCGACGGCGGTCTGCTGCTCGGGGTCAAATTCCAATGCCCACTCCGGCAAATCTTCCACGTTTCTGCGTCTGAGTTCGGGCCAAGCGAAATCGTTTCCGCAACGGGAAAGCTCCTCACTCAGGTGCTTCTTCAGGCGGCAGAGCTGAACCATTGCCGCAACGGGATGCACGAATTTCTTATTGTGCTTGAGCAGATTGTCCACCAGAGAAAGCGGGCTGGTGGCACCGGGATCGCGGCGGTCATCGTAGGAGAGAACCGACTCTGCAATCCCCGTGGAGGCACGCTTGATGCTGTCCACGCATTCCACAAAATAGTCGGTAAGATCGTTTTTCCAGCTTTCGGCTATTTCGGAAAGTTTTTCTTTTTCACCGGCAGTGGAAGGAGCTTCGGCGGACTCTGCAATGCTTCTCCACAAATCGTCCGCAGGGGAGATACGCCCCTCAATCGCCTCTGTCAGAGCCTTGAAGAACTGGTCCTCGCTGTTTTCCTTTTCCTTTTTCCCGTCCGAGCCGTACAGGGCGGTGCCGCGATCCACCATATCGACAACCTGCACGCCCGTGCCGTTGTTTATCAACTCCTCCAGAGCCTGCAGCATCATTTCGGCGTACTCGCCGTCACGCATCACGTATTTGTCGTTGGTGTCCTTGGCAAGCTGAATTTTCTCGTTAATCTGACTCTCCACCGCGCGGTGCAGAACCATCCACTCGGACTCGCAGGAGGAAAGTGCCTTTTTGCGGGCGAGATAATCCAGAATCGTATTTTTCGGGAACCGCACCTGAGAGGTGGAAATTCCGGCGTAGATGGCGTTACTGCCGTTGTTCTGCGAGTGCAGGATGGCGTGGTTGGATGCCTCGCTGTCAAACGCCGCACCGATATCGGTGCAGATGATGGTATACAGGGCGTTTGCCATCACGATGTCGTGTGCCGTAACCGATTTCAACCCCGGAATCCGGTCGAGAATGAAAATCTGAGAGAACGGAGCCGCTTCCGGCGTCCAGAACTGCTTATCCTCGGAGTCAAACAGCACGCCCACGTTCGGCTCGTCCGGATGACCGATGCGGAAGCGCACGGGAGCCTTTTTCTCATTATCCAGATTGGCGTTGTAGTTGTGCGCCACCAGGTTGATGGCGTTCAGCTCCCGCAGAATGGCGTAAGCGTTTGCATAAATCTTCACGCGGTTGTCGGGGGTCTGACTGTCGGCATAGATATCCGGCAGAGCAATCATCGCATTGATAATCGGGTCCTTGCCGAGGCACTTGCGCAGATACCGTTTGGTATACAGGGCAATCGGGATAAAGGAGCCGGAACCGGTGCCGCCCGCCACGGACGAAATGATGTACACCTCGCAGGAGGCCCCGGGATTTGCCACCATCGATTCCAGTGCGCCGATAAAAGCGGAGCGCGCCATCGGCTTGTTCATCAGATTGAGGAATGCAAGGAAGGATTTCTTGCGCCACTGGGATGCCCCGCGCACCATTTCCTGCGCGCGCACCGATTTGTAATCGGCAGAACTTTCGTCACAGGGGAACCATTCGCGCAGGTACTGGATGCCGATCCGGTCACAAATCGTACCCACACTGCCGTTATCCGCCATCGGGACGGCGGTGGCGGCGGTGATGGTTTTCACACATCCGACATCGGTATCAAACACAAGTGCGGTTATGTGGTTATCGGTCTGATTGCCGAATTCCTTGATCTGTTGATACAGAATATCAACAGCACTGCTGCCGGTGCCTCCGACACCGATGAGAAGAATGTTTTTCATAGTTGATCTCCTTTTATGTTGTATATTTATTTTTTACCGAAAATATAGAACTGGATTTTCACGATCTTACCGAATTTATTTACGGTGACAAAGTAGGAGCTGTCCAGCTTCGGGTTGACCCCGATTTCCTCGCGCAGGGTAAACATTCCGCGCACCTGTGACGGGGTCAGATCGAGCTTGGCATTGGTCTTTTTGCGCAATTGACGCAAAAAGTCGGTCATCTGCGGCAGCTCTCTTCGCATACTTGCCCGCATTACCGTGGCACCGGGTCATGATTTCATTTTGAAGCGCGCCACCGCATTGCTTCTTTTCGCCTTTTTCCCCTGCCGCTTCGCTTCTTCCCGGTCTATCGCAAAGGTCAGACCCTTGTGATCCGGTTGGTTCATCGTCAGGTTCCACGGCAACCAACGAAGCAGATGCCACAGGTATTTTTCGCGGAAGGTCTGATTGACGAGCTTGACATTTGCCTGCACCCGGAAATCGCTGACCGTAACGGTAACCAGCTTGCCCGGGCTGAAGGTTT